>CAVEKJ010000103.1:0-6528 GCA_963616205.1 Prevotella sp. | reverse complement strand
TTGTAGAACCTGTTGGGGTTGGTACACGCTGAGCGGATCCGATCAGTTTGCCGTTCAGTTCTGGGATAACCAGACCGATTGCTTTTGCAGCACCTGTGCTGTTCGGAACGATGTTAACTGCAGCTGCACGGGATCTTCTCAGATCGCCTTTTCTCTGCGGTCCGTCAAGTGTCATCTGATCGCCTGTGTAAGCGTGGATTGTGCACATGATACCGGATTTGATCGGTGCAAGATCGTTAAGAGCCTTAGCCATTGGTGCAAGGCAGTTTGTTGTACAGGAAGCTGCGGAGATGATCTTGTCCTCGTTTGTAAGACCCTGATGGTTTACGTTGTAAACGATTGTCTTAAGGTCGTTTCCAGCCGGAGCGGAAATAACTACGTGCTTAGCACCTGCATCGATATGAGCCTGAGCTTTGTCTTTGGATGTGTAGAAACCTGTGCACTCAAGAACTACGTCTACACCGATCTCTCCCCATGGAAGCTCTGCAGCGTTAGCCTTAGCATAGATTTTGATCTCTTTTCCGTCTACTGTGATGGAATCCTCGCCTGCTGTAACTGTATCAGCAAGAGCGTATCTTCCCTGTGTAGAATCATATTTTAATAAGTGAGCAAGCATCTTAGGAGATGTAAGGTCGTTGATTGCTACAACCTCGAATCCCTCTGCTCCAAACATCTGACGGAATGCAAGACGACCGATACGTCCAAAACCATTAATTGCAACTTTTACTGCCATGATAAATTCCTCCTATGAATTGAATGGTGATTTAGTGTTTCTCCTCCGATTGTTAAAGAAACATCAACCTGTTTCATATTGTACCTAATTCTAAACAAAAATTCAAGAGCTATTTATAAAAAAGAATCTTAAAATAAATATTAAGAAAATTTCAGAAAAATGTGCTATAATTCTGTGATAGAAAATTCTTTCCCAAAAATATGGTGCGGAGAGAACGGCTGTACTGCTGTCATTTTAGATACAGCCCTATACTTGCAGAATACAGATGCTAGAATATGGAGGTAAAACATGGACCAGAAAATCTTATGGGACTGCCATATGCACTCCTCTTTTTCCGCAGATTCCGAGACACCGATGGAAGATATGATCCAGACCGCAGTAGATAAAGGTCTTGAAGGAATCTGCTTTACTGAACATTTTGATCCGGATTATCCTGATACTCCGGAGGATCTTGATTTTTCGCTGGATATCCCGGCATACCGACAGAAACTTGAGGATCTTGCAGATGCTTTTAAAGACCAGATCCATGTTCATTTCGGAATTGAGCTTGGACTTCAGCCTCATCTTGCGGAATCTTTTTCCGCTCTTCTGAAAGAAGTTCCTTTTGATTTTGTTATTGGTTCTTCCCACGTAGTTCACGGTTACGATCCTTATTATCCTTCTTTTTTTGAAGGGCGGAAGGAATCTGCATGCTACATGGAATATTTTGAATCCATCCTGGAAAACATCGCTGCTTTTGACGAGATGGATGTGTACGGACATATTGACTATGTCGTGCGCTATGGTCCAAATCAGAACCGCCAGTATTCGTATGGACGATATAAGGAGATCCTGGACGAGATCCTGCGAACACTGATCCGCAGGAATGTGGGAATCGAGTTGAACACAGGTGGTTATCACTACGGACTTGGAGAACCCAATCCATGTGTTAATATTATCCGGCGTTACCGTGAGCTTGGCGGTGAGATCATTACCATCGGAGCTGATGCCCATACCCCGGATAAAGTTGCCTATGCTTTTGACAAGGCTGCGGACGTACTACGTGAATGCGGTTTTTCCTATTATACTGTGTTCAAACACCGCCAGCCTGTTTTCCATAAGCTGTAAATCTTACTTATTATACCGATACTAACTCATTAAGGAGGAATATCTATATATGTCAACAAAAAGACTCCAGAAAAAGAAAGCTGCCATGCAGGCAAAAAAAGAAAAACAGCTGAAAAAAAATACAAAGGCTGCCAAGATTGAAACTTCTAAGACCGAAGCGGTCAAGATCGAGACTTCCAAGACCGAACCGATCAAGGTTGAAACTTCCAAAACCGAGCCGATCAAAGTCGAAACTTCTAAAACTGAACCGATCAAGGTCGAGACTACTAAAACTGAGCCGATCAAAGTTGAGACTTCAAAGACTGAGCCGATCAAAGTCGAAACTTCCAAGACTGAACCAGCCAGGGTCGGTACTTCAAAAACTGAACATCTGAAAGTGGAAACTACCAAGGAAGATACTGCATACGATGCTCTTTATGAAAAGCGTCTCAGCCATTATTACAATGATCTGAAATGGCTTTACTGTGAGCTTTTCCGCGAGTATCCGGAAGTTGATGGCTGCTTTACAAGCCTCACCAGAAAAATGAAAGAGATCTACCGTGAGCGTTCCCTTTCCATGAAAGAGGCAGATCAGAACTGTGCCGCCAATCCGGACTCGTTCCGCAAAGCCACCTTCACCGGAATGGCCATAAACCCGGCAGATTTTGCAGATACTTTATCCGGACTGTCCGATAAACTGGACTATATCAGCAAATGCAAAGCGGATATCCTTTATCTCACAGATCTCTTCCAGGCAACAAGCAACTGTTCCCTTCGCATTATCCCGGAGATCGGAACCTCCGAAGACCTTTCTGCTCTTGCAGAAAAATGCCAGAAATCCGGAATCCGTCTTGCCCTTGAGATCCCGTTAAACCTCTCTGTAAGCAATCCGGAATCCGGCGCACCGTGTGTTATTGAGACCCCGGCATATTTTAATGCCATGCTCCTTCAGATCCTGGAACTGGCAAATGAGGGTGCCACCGTCTTCAGTCTGGGAGTCCTTCCGATGATGGCCGAAGAAAACCTCTGGAAACTCCACTCTCTGCTGCGTATGACCAGAATGGTCTGCGAGATCGTATGCCCGGGTGTTCTTCTCCTTGGTGAGACTGACCGGACACCGGCCCAGGCCGCAGCATTTACCGGAACTTCAGATATGCCGGAACTTCACATTGTAAACAGCACCCAGCTGATGTCCGACATCTGGCACACCGTTGCCACCAAAGATGCCTCTCTTCTGAAGCACGGAATTGATAAAGCCGCAGACCTTCCCCAGGCCCCTGTATTCCAGAATTACCTCCGCAACCGCAACACAGTCCGCTGGAATCTGGACTATGATTACCTGAAAGAAGGCTTCATCACAGAAGGCCCGCACAGAGATTATCTGAATGAATATCTCTCCGGACGCTACCCGGATACCTTTGCAAGAGGCGAGATCTATGAAAACCCGGAAACAGACGAAGCAGAACTTTGTGGAACAACCGCATCCCTTGCAGGAATCGAGCGCTATGATTACGAGGGAAACGCAGAAGGCGTATCCAGAGGAATCCGTTACGATGTAACCCTCCACGCCCTCCTTTTCTCCCTGCCAGGAATCCCGGTTCTCAAAAGCGGAGATGAAACAGGACAGCTCAACGACTACACCTACAAAACCAATCCGTCCAAAGGCGCAGATCCACGCTGGCTTCATAACGGCCACTTCAACTGGGATCTTGCCCAAAACCGTGCGGATGCCACAACCATCCAGGCCCGTATCTTTAACAGTCTGGAACAGCTGGAAAACATCCGTAACAGCCACCCGGTATTTGGCCCGGAAACTCCGGCACATACTCTGGAAACCTGGGATAAATCCATTCTTGGCCTCGTAAGAGAAACCTCAAAAGAAAAACTCATCTGCCTCTACAACTTCAGCGACCAGACCAAAGTAGCCTGGATCAATGAGCAGGACGGCACTTACACAGATCTCCTCACCGGAATCCAGAGAGATGCCCAGGCCGTAGAAATAGAAGCCTTTGGCTTCACCTGGCTCCTTCGGGCAAAATAGATCAATACAGAAGATACAGAAAAAGCCTCCAGCCGTTGCAAAAAAGCAACAACTGGGGGCTTTCCTTTTTTCTTTATCGTCTCAGCTTGTCAATAAATGTCGCAAATTTCCCCTGTTCTCCTTTATCCAGTGAACGGCTGTAGATCTTTCTGATCCAGGCCGTGATCACATCAATAAGGATCGGAGAAAACGTCATCAGAAGGAATACCAGAATGATCATTCCAAACTCCAGTGATCCCAGTGTCAGCAGATTCTGCAGAACTACTGCCGCTCCGAAAAAGATGATCTGCATACTGTATATGATCACCTTACGGTACGTATTCAACGGTGCATAAACTGTCTTAAGAGCTGCCATATAATTCCAGCCTGTCACTAACACGCACGCGGTATTCAGCATCGCATTGGAATGATAGACGTTCTGGCAGACCAGCATTACCGTGAACACGCATCCTGTGATCGTCACAGCGGCAGGAAACGCATTCATAAACACGTGGCGCAAAAATGTGTGGTCGATCTTCTCATAATTGTTCTCCTGAGCCAGAAGAAATGTAGGAATACCTACCGCACAGGCACTGATCAGAGACATCTGGATCGGCTCAAAGGGATAGGAATCTCCAAAGAAGATCGTGATCAGCGACAACAGTACGGAAAAGATCGTCTTGATCAGAAACATAGATGCTGCAGTCCGGATATTATTTACGACCCGGCGTCCCTGGTTCACGATCTCCGGCATTGCCGCAAAATTGGAATCCAGCAGTACCACATTGGCAATATTCTTGGCTGCGTCACTTCCCTCAGCCATGGCGATGCTGCAGTCTGCTTCCTTAAGGGCAAGAACATCATTCACACCATCACCGGTCATGGCAACGGTATGCTTCTGTGCCTGCAGGGATTTCACCATTGCCTGCTTCTGCTGTGGTGTTACACGTCCAAACACGCTGTATGTTGCAACTGCCTCATCCATCTGTTCCTGGGTTGTGATCGTTGTTGCATCTACATACTGTTCCGCATTTTTAAGGCCTGCGCGCTTGGCAATGGCAGAAACAGTCACCGGATCATCGCCGGAGATCACCTTCAGGTCAACGCCCTGGCTCTCAAAATATGCCAGCGTATCCGGCGCCTCCTGTCGAATCACATCCGTAAGAAGTAAAAGTCCAACCGGTTCCAGGCCCTCCGGAAGTTCTGCTCCCTGGCTCACGTTCTCACTGTGAGCAAGAACCAGCACACGAAGGCCCTCCTCTGCAAAACCGCTGCAATACTCCATAAGTTCCGGATTTCCTTCCGGGAAAAGGAACTGTGCAGCTCCCATCAGATAAGTACCCTCTTCCGTAAATGCAGCGCCGCTGTACTTCCTGTCAGAAGAAAAGGGAACCACATGATCCAATGCCATATCCTGTGTCACTTTAAATCTTGCACGGAGTGCATCGGCAGTGGCATTCTGATCCTTCAGAACAGAGAGAAGGTTTCCCATGATATGCTCGATCTCCTGGATCTTTGCGATATCTTCCTGACTTTCTCCCACTTCCTCAGAAATCTGAGTATCCTGTAATGAGAGAATCGAACTCCCATCTTCCTTTGCGATTGCTTCTGCTACTGAAACCGCTGAAGCATCTTCTGATTCAGAATCTTTTGTTCTGTCATCAATTTCTCCACCCAGCTCTTTTTTCACCGGCGGATAGCTCTCTACCGCCTCCACACACATAGTACCCTCTGTGATGGTTCCTGTCTTATCCAGGCAAAGGGTATCCACACGCGCCAGAGTCTCAATACAGTACAGCTCCTGCACCAACGTCTTCTTCTGTGCCAGCTTCAGCGCACCGAGAGTCAGGGCCACACTGGTAAGAAGTACCAGTCCTTCCGGGATCATACCAAGGACTGCCGCAACCATATTGACGACAGAATCACGGATACTGTCTCCCACAAAATAATACTGTTTATAAAAAAGCACCGCACCCAGTGGTACGATAATAATACTGATCACCCTCAAAATAGCATTCAGCGAATTTCGAAGCTCTGAATTGTGACGTTTAAATTCTTTGGCTTCACTGGTGATCTTTGAGGCGTAGTTGTCACTTCCAACATGGATGACCTGGCAGCAGGCCTGTCCTGCCGTCACAAAACTTCCGGAAAAAAGCTCATCTCCCTGATTCTTTGGAAGGTTATCTGCCTCACCGGTAAGCAGAGATTCGTTGACCTCCAGGCTTCCCTCCAGGATCTTCGCATCTGCCGGAACCTGTTCCCCGGCTTTCAGAAAGATCAGATCATCGACAACCAGCTTCTCTGTTGATATTTTCCATTTTTTTCCTTCACGCAGGACCACCGTCTTGGATTCTGTCAGGATCGCCAGCTTGTCAATGGTCTTCTTGGCACGGATCTCCTGAATGATTCCAATTACGGTATTAATAAAAATGATTCCTACAAACATGGAGTTTTTGTAGGAACCAACCATCAGTACGAGAACCAGCAGCACCAGGTTCAGAAAATTGAAGAATGTTAAGGTATTCTCCAGAATGATCTGCTTATATGTCCTGGTGTTGGGGTTTTCGTTATTATTTACCTGGCCCTGTGCAATTCTTTCCTGAACTTCTTCGTTCGTAAGTCCTGTCATGCTTTTTACTTACCTGTCCTTTCAATGGCTTACGGTTTCAGTTGGATCAACGCTTGCTCA
>CAVEKJ010000102.1:1257-6533 GCA_963616205.1 Prevotella sp. | reverse complement strand
GAATTAAAACAGTTTGAATTTGTTCCGTGCATCGTAGAAGACACAACGACAACTGTTGGCAAGTTAAATCTGATCTTGAGTAACTCTACTCAACGAGAGCGGACAGAATACGAGAAGATGGAAGAGACAGCAAAGCTAAGGATTCTTTTGGAACAATACGCAAAAGAGAATGAGACAAAGATATCTTCTCTTGATATGAGGCGGATGATATCCACAATCCTTGGGGTATCAGGAACAAAAGTTGCACAGTTTGAGAGCATCAATAAGAATCTTGTGGATAAAGCAAAAGAACGTTTCAAAGATGGTGAGATACCGGTATCTGTAGCTAATGAGATGGCAGGACTTCCGGAAGAAGTGCAGGAAGATCTAGCGGAACAAGAAAATGTTAAGTTGTCATATGTGAAAGAAATTAAAGTTGATTCTAAAGAAAAGACCATGTGCAGGTATGATGATACAAAGATTTGCCATACGAAATTGATTGCGAGGCAGCAGGAATATTTAAATACGAATGGATCATGTCCAGGCTGCTGTAGGATTTGTGATCATACAAATGAATGCCGTTACAGATGCGAGAATATGCCGTCAGGACACGAGATCAAACAACAGTTTAAGGAAGACAAAAAGTGTGCTTATAATCAAAAATATGAATGTGACATAGACGAAATCATAGAGAAATACAAGCAAGATAGAAATATTGCAGAGTGTCCCGGATGTTGCAAATTATGCGGATATACATTTGAATGCGAACATGTCTGCGAGAACGTATTAGAAAACAAAATCATAACAGAAAACGGCCTGGAGAGCGTAACGTTTACGTTCCAAGACGTAAAAGCAACTCTTGGATATGTAAAGCAGCAGATCCCAAAAACAAAGATGAACGATAAAGAGACAATTACCAGATTAAAGGTAATGTCTGAATCATTGAAAAAATATTTGAAAGAAATGAAGGTGGTTACTGATTATGGCAAGTAGAAGAATGGTAAATATCCGGATCATTGACAGTGATAATTTTCTGGAGTTACCACTGTCGACGCAGGCACTGTATTTTCACCTGTTATTACGTGCAGATGATGATGGATTCATTAACAATCCCAAACGAATACAGCACTTGATTGGAGGGAGCGAGGACGATTTTAAATTACTAATCGCAAAGCAATACATACTGACATTTGACTCAGGAGTGATAGTGATCAAGCACTGGAAAATGCACAACTATATCAAAAAGGATCGCTATCACGAAACGGATTGCATAAGTGAAAAAAATATGTTGTATGAAGATGAAAACAAAACCTATACGTTAGAAAAACCGCAATGTATCCAAGTTGGAACCTGTTCGGAACCAGAATGGAACCCCAGTATAGGTAAGGTTAGTCTAGGTAAGTCTAGTATAAATAATAATATACTGCCCGAACAAGTCGGACAGCCAGAGCAGGAGAACGATAATCAAACGAGTGACGAGACGAGTTATCAGGGAGCAAGAGAGTTCACTATGCTGACGAAAGATGGTGAATACGTGGTTACTGAGAAGACCACCCACGAGTTTGAAAGACTCTATCCTGGATTGGATGTTGAGACAGAGATGCGTAAGATCATGGCATGGTGCTTAAATAACACAGCTAAGAGAAAAACAAAGCGTGGTATGCCTAGATTTATCAATGGCTGGTTAAACAAAGCGTTTGTTCAGTTTGTCCAGGAACCAAAAGCAAGAGCGAACGCACCAAAACCACAAGTACAACACAATTTTGCTCAAAGGGAATATGACTTTGATGACCTTGAGCAACAGTTACTGAGAAAGCAGCAGGAGGGAATGTAATGGCAATAGCAAAGTATGCAGCAAAATCAAATGCGATCACCAAGAATCCGATCACGTTTGAGATGATCAACGAAAAACTAAAAGACATAAAAGCCGGGAAAAAGATCAAGATGTGGATTCCAAGAAAGAAAACAGAGTATGACAAAAGCCCATACAGGATCGTGAAGGGTAAAGTAAAAAGAGTTCACAGAGATATGATTCTCGTTCAGGTGCAGAAAAGAGGACAACCGTGTTACAACGAATGTTTCTTAAAAAAAGAATTATACAACTGGCGTTATCAGCTTAGTTAAAAACAAAAAAAGAGACAAGAACCACGGCAAAAGATTCAATGTCTCCAGCTGCTAGTATAACATAACAGTTTGAGGGAGGTAAAGCATTGAGTTTTGAAGAGACAAAAAGGTATTTGAAAAAAATCAGACAAATGGATAACGCGATCGATGCAATGATCGAGGATGTGAAAAGCTATATGGATCTCGCAACAAAGACAACGGGAACCATAGATTCCAATGCAGCACCATCCGCAAAAGGAAACAACGACAAGATGACGGAGATCGTTGGAAAGATCGTTGATACAAAGAAAGCGATCAATGTCCAGATAGATCATTTGGTTGATTACAAAAAAGATGTTTCAAAGAATTTGAGACAGATGAAAAACAAAGAAAATGAGAAGATTCTTGTGTTGCATTACATACGATATATGTCCATGAGCGATATAGCGGAAAAAATGGGATACAACACAAGAACGATCTTAAGAAAACATAAGACAGCAGTCCAGGAATTGGATGCGATTTTGTCAGACTCTGACAAACGTTTTAGCTCTTTACCTGGCAACAAAACAAAAGAATCCTGATTTAATTACAATTACAGTCAGGTAAAGAGTTGAGCCGTTTGGCTAATGCTACCAGATGTTTTTGTATACCACACGAAACTGAAAACATAGCATTCTGGTTAACAAAGCAACAAAACATCAAAGCCCGGCAGATGCCGGGCAGAAAGGAGAAGAAAATGCCGAAGACAGTATATACACAGGATTTTAAAAAGGCTACGATCAAAAAGATGTTTCAAAGAAACTGGTCGATCAAAGAAACAGCACGAAGAATCGGAGTAAGTGAAAAGACAATAGAAGTATGGAAAGCAAATTTTCAATACATTGTAATGGAAGAATTAAACAAAGAAAAAGAGATAGAAGCATTGATAAAAGGAGGACCAGCACGATGGCATCGAGTAAACAGCATTGCGGGATATTGGAAGTAAATGATAAGATGCTAACAATTTATGTAACATTGTCTGAATCGATGCTGTCCATGGATAAAAAACAGATTGACAATATTATATTGATGCAGGTACATGAAGCACTGGAGCAGGTGCAGGAAGGTACGAATAATAAATGAAATTATTAAAAAAAATAGAAGTGCAACAGTAATGACTTTATGTCATGCAGCGAAAGAGAGGGATGAGTTATGACCAAAGAAGAAAGGTCAAAAAAGATATCTGAATTATATCATTTCTGCAATATGCAGGATAGCTGTGATCCATGTGAACTTGAGGATCTTTCGTTTGATTGTGATTTTAATGGAATGAATGAAAAAAAGATCAACAGTTTTTATGACATGATGGTTGGTTATAAAACTAGAGTAGGAGAAGATAATATGAAAGAAAAACCTAAAACTATCACTGAAAATCTTACAGGTGTTATAAAAGAAGATCACGAGAGAACTAAAACGGTGTCTGACATCCTGGAAGAGGTAAAGCAGGAAATCTGTGACGATTATTGTAAATATCCAACACAGGTAGACAGCGAAGAAGATCTGTTCGCAGATGATAGTCCATGTATGATGTGCCCATTAAGTAGATTGTAGAGAAAAGATGAGGAAAAACCTCATCTTTTTTAATAGCAAGCTACAAAAATGATCGACTTATGAGTTACAAAAATGTATAATAAAATTACAGTTAAGGAAGACTTAACAAGTAAGGCAGGCAAGAAGCCAGAAAGGAGCAACAAATGGAAGAAGAAATGAACTTAGGAGAATTATTAAAAGAGACAGCGGAAGAAAATCAGACAAGAAAGATTTTAGAACTTCTAAATGAATGTAAGACATTAGAAGAAGCAAAAGAAAAAATAAAAGCCCTGCTTAATAAATAAGCAAGGCTGACTAACAGAAAAGTTCAGGTGGTACTTGCCACCACCTGACACCCTTCGGGGTCAGAATAACACAATTAAACGAGAATGGCAAGAGTTGGGAAGTGAGAACAATAGAGAAAAAGAAAATGGGAAGGCCGACAAATGATCCTAAAAGTAACAGAGTAAGCTTTAGACTGTCCGAAGAAGATATTGAAAAAATTAATTTTTGTACAGAAAAGACAGGAAAAAGTAAAACGGATATTATAAGAAATGGGATAAACGAAATATACGAAAAAATAAAAGAACAAGAGTCAGGAGGGCTGATGAAAATAGAAAAGAAGAAAATGGGAAGACCAACAAATAACCCAAAAACAAAACCACGACAAGTTAGACTTGACGAAGAATGCAACTTAATTTTAGAGCAATATTGTAAGAAAAAAGATGTATCCAAAGCTGAGGCTATCAGAAGAGGAATTAAGAAACTGAAAGAGGAAATGTAATAATAAAAAAGAGATTCGCACCGACTAGCAATCACATACGAATCTCTATAACATAAGGATTTCAAAGAAATCTTACGAAAAGATTATAACATACTCTTTGGAATCTGGATAGGAGTATTTTATGAAAAAGATAGAACAGACGATCACCAGTATGGAAACAGCAGAGATGATTGGGAAAACACATAGCAAGTTGATGAGAGATATTAGAGAATATATTGAACAATTAGATCAGTCCAAGATTGGACACATCGAATTTTTTAATGAATCAACATATATAGATACACATAATAGATCACAGCCTTGCTACCAGGTAACAAAGAAAGGCTGCGAGTTCATAGCTCATAAATTAACTGGAGTAAAAGGAACACAGTTCACAGCGAAATATATCAACCGATTCCATGAGATGCAAAATGCTCTTGTAGAATCAAAACCAGTAGAAGTTGATTCTTATAAGACCAAACGAAAGAAGCTTCGTGAAGAAATCGCCCTGATCGATATGCAGATTGAGCTGGAAGAAAAACGGCAGAAACTGACCAAATTGCAAAAAACGCAAAATGCAAATGGAATCAGAGATGATCAGAAGAAGAGGTTAAATAGTATTTACAGATTTCTTGTATATCAATGCGATGATGAGGAAGTTGATGAAACTGAGAGGATGGTCATTGAACAGATTGGATGGAATGAAGGAGCGATGAACCTACTAGATAAACTCATGAGTTCAGCACGAATAACAAGAAATATACATAAATTGGAAGATATGATTCAAAAATAATGAAAAAAACTATAAAAAAATAAAAGTTGTCATCGAATGTCACCTATGAAATGTGATATAGTGTAGAAG
>CAVEKJ010000102.1:0-1247 GCA_963616205.1 Prevotella sp. | reverse complement strand
GCACACGAGATAGAGAAATCTGTTTCAGTGTGCTTTTTTCATACCCAAAAGAAGGTGAGAAGAGATGAACACAGTGCAGCCGATCAGGGATATGGATACGATCCTTGATATTGCAAGATATTTAAGAGAAAAGAGTGAACGTGATTATGTTATGTTCGTGACTGGTATTTATTCAGGTCTTAGGATCTCGGATATCTTAAAACTAAGAGTCAGAGATGTCAGAGGAAAAGATCATATATACATGAGAGAGAAGAAGACAGGAAAAGAAAAGCGTTTTCTGATCAATAAGAACTTAAAGAAGATTCTGGAAGAATACACCAAAGGGAAAGATGATCTTGAGTATCTGTTAGAGAATCCAAGAACACACAAACCGATCACAAGACAATGGGCATATGAAACGATCAAAGAAGCAGGCGAGAGGTTTGGAGTGCACAACTTAGGAACGCATACGATGCGTAAGACATTCGGATATCATATGTACCAGGCAACGAAAGATGCTGCGATGCTGATGAAACTGTTTAATCATGCCGACATTCATATCACATTAAGATACATCGGAGTGGAACAGGATCAGACAGATAAAGCAATATCAAAATTAAATTTTGGCATTTGATTTATTTATTTTTGTACGGAAACATTTACTGTAATGGTCGGTGTTAAGTACAAAGTATAAAATCAGATGCCTTTTATAGTAGATAAAAATAAAAGTTATATTTGCAAAATATAAGATATGACAACTAAAACAGGGCAGCAGCTGTAGGAGCAGGATAAAATAATTGCTGATTTCGACGGTATAAAGGAACAGGTTTCTTCATCTCACCTGTTCGCCTCCTTTCAATGATATATGGTTTGTTACTCAATTATCCTTCTGGTTCGAATCCAGATGCTGCAATCTTTTTTGTCAGACTCTGACAAAGAAAGGAAGAAGATGATGACAGAAAGAGAAATCAATTATGTAAAACGTTGTGTGCGTGAGAACATACATCGCTTCTATACATGGACGAAATGGAAGCATGTGAGGAAAGAAGTCTTGCAGTTGGATAAAGGAGAATGTCAGCTGTGCAAGCAACGAGGAATCTATACAAAGGCAACAACAGTTCATCATGTGAACTATGTTAAGAAGCATCCAGACAAAGCTCTTGACATCTGGTACACATTCAAGGGACAAAGAAGAAGGAATCTGATCAGCCTGTGCCACGACTGTCATGAAGAGGTGCATGGATACAGGAAGAAGAAGAGAGCTGAAC
>CAVEKJ010000101.1:0-6555 GCA_963616205.1 Prevotella sp. | reverse complement strand
TCTTTATTGAGAGAATGGAATACCATGATCTCATCGATTCGATTGAGAAATTCCGGTTTAAACATCCGGCGGACTTCTTCCATTACACCAGACTTCATCCGGTCATAATTCTGTTTTTCCGTATCCCCGGACATAAATCCAAGATGTTTCGGCTCCATGATCATCTGTGCGCCCGCATTGGAAGTCATGATGATGATCGTCTGTTTAAAATCTACTTTTCTGCCATGGGCATCTGTGATATGGCCGTCATCAAGTACCTGCAGAAGAATGTTGAATACATCCGGATGAGCCTTTTCGATCTCATCAAAAAGGATCACACTATATGGATTTCTGCGGACTTTTTCGCTGAGCTGTCCGCCCTCTTCATAGCCAACATATCCTGGAGGTGATCCGATCATTTTGGATACGCTGTGTTTCTCCATATATTCAGACATGTCCACACGGATCATTGCCTGCTCACTACCAAACACAGCTTCTGCCAGTGCTTTGGAAAGCTCTGTTTTTCCAACTCCGGTAGGTCCCAGGAACAGAAACGATCCGATCGGTCTGGCCGGATCTTTCAGACCCACACGGCCTCTCTTTACTGCACGGGCAACCGCCGAAACGGCTTCATCCTGCCCGATCACACGTTTTTTCAGAACTTTTTCCAGATTTGCAAGCCGACGGGATTCTCCCTCTGTAAGACGCTGCACCGGGATCTTCGTCCAGTCAGATACAATACCGGCAACTGCCTCTTCATCAACTGCAAGCGGTTTCCTGCGGTTTTTCCGTTCCACTTTTGTACGGATCTTATCAAGTTTTGCTTCCGCCTCGTTCTGCTTTACCTGCGCTGCTTTCGCACCTTCAAGATCTGCATTTACGACTGCCTGTTCTTTCTGTTTCAGGATATCATGGATCTCTCGCTCCAGTGCCTCTGCTTCTGGAGACGGACGATATCCGGCCAGCTGCACCTTTGATGCCGCTTCATCGATGATGTCGATGGCTTTATCCGGTAGAAAACGGTCGTTGATATAACGAACAGACATTTTTACAGCTGCCTCAAGTGCTTCATCCAGGATTTCCACCCCGTGATGCTTTTCATAGTATGGACGTAAACCTTTCAGGATCTCAAATGCCTCTTCCTCTGTGGGCTCTTCTACAGTGATCGGCTGGAAACGGCGCTCCAGTGCTGCATCTTTTTCGATATATTTTCGATATTCTTCCAGTGTTGTTGCTCCGATCAGCTGGATCTCACCTCTGGAAAGAGATGGTTTCAGGATATTGGAAGCATCCAGTGCACCTTCTGCTCCGCCGGCCCCGATGATCGTATGGATCTCATCAATAAAAAGCAGGATCCCCTGCTGTTCTCTCACTTCATCGATCACATTTCGGATGCGCTCTTCAAACTCACCACGATATTTACTTCCTGCCACCATTCCGGAAAGATCCAGAACCACAACTCTCTTATCCTTCACTGTATCCGGAACCATTCCGGTGACGATTCGCTGTGCCAGTCCTTCCACAATAGCGGTTTTACCTACTCCCGGTTCTCCAGTCAGGCACGGATTGTTCTTGGTCCTTCTGCTCAGGATCTGGATCAGTCTGGCAATTTCTTTATCTCTTCCTACTACGGGATCCAGTTTCCCTTCTTCTGCCATGGCAGTCAGATCACGGCTATACTGATCCAGTGTCGGAGTTGCACTTCCATTTCTTCCCCTTGAGGCCTTCACAGCCTGAAATTCTTCTGCAATGGCATCGCTGTCCATTCCCATTGCGCTCAGAACTGCTGCATAGAGCTTCTGGATATTAGCCCCCATTGTATAAAGCAGTCTGGTGCCAACACAATCCGTCTCTTTCAGCATTGCCAAAAGCAGATGTTCCGTGCCGGCTTCTTCAAAATGCATGGATTCCGCTTCTATATACGCATTTTCCAGAACTCTTCTCGTTCTCGGGCTGAATCCCGGTTTCTGCGCTGCTATTGTATTTCCCGGCGGTGCGATCAGTTTATCGATCAGGGCCATCGCCTTATCTGCCTGGATACCAAATTCTTCCAGAACTCTTCCTGCAGTGCCTTCTTTCTCTTCTACAAGCCCGACCAGCAGATGCTCCGTGCCGATATAGCTATGTCCGCAGGAGCTGGCTGCCTGTTTTGCCAGAGCAAGAACATTCTCTGCCTGTTTTGTAAATCGTTCCTGCATGATGTCTCCTCCTATCTGTCTGCGTCATACTCGTCAAAAATCTCGTCCACCAGCTGATGGACTTCTTCTCTTGTTACATTTTTACAACAGCCCCACGCCATTGCCACTGTCAGATTCTGCTTCATTTCTTCCAGAGCCCTGACCTTGTCCGCATCAATGGAGATCACTGCTCCCTTTCGTCTATCGATGGTCACAAAGCCTTCCTGACGTAATAGCGCATATGCCTTATTTACCGTATGCATATTGATCCCGGCTATACTGGCAAGCTGTCGTACAGAAGGCAGAGCGTCTCCTTCATGCAACCTTGATGTAGCGATTCCCATTATGATCTGATTAGTGATCTGCATATAGATCGCCTCATCACTGTTAAAATCAATTTCTATCACCATAGGGTAATCTCTCCTCTACAACAGCAAAAGGCTGCACAGTTTTATCCTGGCAGCCTGCTGTAATTTTGTTTTTATTTGCTGATTCCTGCAATCTTCTCAATCTGTTCTTTATTCAGGACCAGATTGATGCCCAGTGGATTTATTACGTATGCATTTGCCTGTGGAATCATCAGACTTGGAAGTTTGTCTATGGTTACTTTTGCAACACGGAGATTCTTTCCTCTTCCGAATTTTTCAAATTCCATAACGTCTGTAAACACAGGCTGCATGATCTTATCCTCTTTGTTTTTCAGATATGGAATATGAAGCTTTCCGTCTTCTTCCTGCTCTGCATTGATCGCGATCAGAAATTCCGCTTTGCGCAGATTGGCAATGAGCTCTTCCTCAAGCTCACGGATATTCTTGTGCTCTTCCTGTTTCACCGGGCGTCGAAGTTCCTGCATAAAGTAAATGCCGGAAAGTTCCAGTGAAGGATTCAGAAGCGGTCTTTTGGAAGGATCGATCTGACTCATATCTCTCTGAGTCGCGATCCTCTCAAGTTCAACCTCGGTCTGATCCTCTCCGTCGATCCAGAGTACACTGTTAACTCCAATCGCATACAGAGTACCGTACAGTCTCGGATAATCTTTTCTTTCATATTTCATACCCATAAGGAGGATCTTATCCTCCAGGAGCTGTTTTCCATATTCTTTGATTTCTTCTTCAGTGGCAAAAATCCTTGCCTGGTCATTAAATGTCTCTTCATCACAGGTTACATATGGAAGTTTGGTTGCCTGTGAATACGCAACAAATACTTCCTCCCGGGTTCTGAGTTCATGGATTGCTTCTTCTACACTGATTCCCATTTTTCTGTCCTCTCTGCCTCATCACTTGGATGCGACACCTCATCAAAGAAAATGGTTACTTCCTGTTGTGTCCTGTCAGCATCCAGCTTTATTATTATGTGTAACTACTCACTGTGTTTCATAGTTGTTACTATTGTACAATGAAACCCCTGTTTTCGTCAAGCTGTGCCTGTGAAAAATGACCAACTTACGCCTCGTCGATCGCTTTTCCGATATCGTGACGCATATATTTGTTTGCAAAACTGATCCACTCTGTGGCAGCGTATGCATTCTTTCTTGCTTCTTTTAAGGTCGCACCCTTGGCAGTGATACCAAGAACACGTCCACCGTTTGTAACGATCTCACCATCCTTAAATTTGGTTCCGGCATGGAAACAGTAGTATCCGTCTTTATCCTTGAAATTCTCAAATCCCTGGATCGGGATACCCTTCTCATATTTTACCGGATATCCATCGCTGGCAAGAACCACGCATACAGCTGCATTATCCTCGAATTTCAGATCGATCTGATCCAGCTTTCCATCTACGCAGGCCTCCATCACTTCAATGATATCATTCTCCATACGTGGAAGAACAACCTGTGCTTCCGGATCCCCAAATCTTGCATTGTATTCCAGTACCTTCGGTCCGTCTGCAGTAAGCATCAGTCCGAAGAAGATAATTCCCTTAAACGGACGTCCCTCTGCTGCCATGGCATCTACGGTCTTCTGATAAATATATTTCCTGCAGAATTCGTCTACTTCCGGAGTATAGAACGGGCTTGGGGAAAATGTTCCCATTCCACCTGTGTTCAGTCCCTGGTCTCCGTCCTTTGCACGTTTGTGATCCTGTGCGGAGGTCATGGTACGGATCGTCTTTCCATCTACAAAAGAAAGGACAGAAACTTCACGACCTGTCATAAATTCTTCAATAACCATGGTATTTCCGGCATTTCCGAATTTTTTGTCTTCCATGATCTCTTTTACACCTGCTTCTGCCTCTGCAAGATCCTGGCAGATCAGAACACCTTTTCCAAGGGCAAGACCATCTGCTTTCAGAACGATCGGGAACTTCGCCTCTGTTCTTAAATACTCCAGCGCCTTTTCCGGATCATCAAAATTCTCATAGGCTGCAGTAGGGATATCGTATTTTTTCATGAGATCCTTGGAAAAAGCCTTGGAGCCTTCCAGGATGGCAGCATTTTTGCGCGGCCCGAATACACGGAGTCCCTCTGCCTCAAATACATCCACAATTCCGCCTACAAGAGGATCATCCATTCCTACGATAGTAAGGTCGATCTCTTTTTCCTTGGCAAAAGCTGCCAGTTTTTCAAATTCCATCGCTCCGATCTCAACACACTGGGCATACTCTGCGATTCCGGCATTTCCAGGTGCACAGTAGATCTTGTCAACTTTCGGGCTTTTTGCAACGCTCCATGCGATCGCATGCTCTCTTCCGCCACTTCCTACGATTAATACTTTCATCTGTTTACTCCTTTGTTTCATCTGTTTTCTGATTACTTTAAAGAAACAATTCCATCTGTCACTGTGATCTTGTCATTGGCAATAAGATTAATGGCTTCCGGAAGAATTTTCCATTCTGCTTTTTCCATTACACGTCTCTGCAGTTCCTTGGAGGTATCTCCGTCTTTTACTTTTACTGCTTTCTGAAGGATGATCGGGCCTGTATCTGTGCCTGCATCTACAAAGTGAACAGTAGCACCTGTTACTTTCACACCTCTTGCAAGGACTGCATCATGAACTTTCAGCCCGTAATAACCTTTTCCACAGAAAGACGGAATCAGGGATGGATGGATATTAATGATCTTATTCGGATACGCCTCTACCATCATCGGCGGGATGGCAACCAGATATCCAGCAAGAACGATCAGGTCTACGCCTCTTTCCTGAAGTCTTGCAAGTAATGCTTTGTGGAAAGCTTCTCGATCCGGATAATCTTTCGGTGCAATGCATTCTGCTTCAATGTCATGTTTTCTGGCTCTTTCCAGCGCATAAGCAGACGCATTGTTACTGATCACGATATCGATCTTCGCATTTGTGATCTCCCCGGCATCTATGGCATCCATGATCGCCTGAAGATTCGTTCCTCCACCAGAAACAAGAACGCCTACTTTTAACATAAGGTCACTCCCTTTTCTCCGGCCTCAATGCTTCCTACTACATAAGGTTTATCACCGGTCTTGCGGATGGCTTCCATTGTCTTGTCAACATCTGCCGGGTCTACTGCCAGGATCATTCCAAGACCCATATTATATGTATTGTACATCATATGCTCTTCGATATTTCCTTTTTCTGCAAGGAGTTTGAAGATCGGAAGTACCGGATAGCTGTCTTTTTTAACGACTGCTCTGGTTCCCTCTTTCAGCATACGCGGAATATTCTCATAGAATCCACCACCTGTGATGTGGCTGCATGCATGGATCTTCACCCCTGCCTCACGGATGCTCTTTAATGCTTTTACGTAGATTCTGGTCGGTGCGATCAGAGCTTCTCCCAGAGTTGTTCCAAGTTCCTCATAATAAGTGTCCAGAGACTCTTTGGTCATATCGAATACTTTACGTACAAGAGAGAAGCCATTGCTGTGGACACCGGTGGAAGCCATTCCGATCAGGACATCGCCAGGCTTAAGAGCTTCCCCTGTAAGGAGGTCTTTTTTGTCAACGATTCCTACGGCAAATCCGGCAAGATCGTACTCATCTTCCGGCATCAGTCCAGGATGTTCTGCCGTTTCACCACCGATCAGAGCTGCCTCAGACTGTACACAACCTTCCGCAACACCTTTTACGATCTCTGCGATCTTTTCCGGATAGTTCTTGCCACAGGCAATGTAGTCCAGGAAAAACAACGGCTCTCCGCCTGCACACGCAATATCATTCACACACATGGCTACTGCATCGATTCCGATGGTATCATGCTTATCCATAACCATAGCTACCTTCACCTTGGTTCCGCATCCGTCTGTTCCGGAAACCAGTGTCGGCTCTTCCATATCTTTAAATTTTTCCATGGAAAATGCACCTGAGAATCCACCGATTCCTCCAAGTACCTCTGGTCTCATTGTTTTGGCAATGTGTTTTTTCATCAGTTCTACTGATTTGTATCCTGCCTCAATATCTACGCCTGAAGTCTTGTAATCCATAATGTCC
>CAVEKJ010000100.1:5291-6567 GCA_963616205.1 Prevotella sp. | reverse complement strand
TCTTTCACCACATCCTCTACAGAAACCTCCAGGCTCATAGGTACCTCTGTTCCTTCCGGATGTTTTTTCAGATGGAGAAGATACTCGATATTTCCTTCCGGACCTTTGATCGGAGAAAAAGAAAGATGACAGGGTTCCATGGCGATGCTCATGGCGTAATCCTTTACCTTCTCAATAACTTCCTCATGAACCTTCGGGTCACGTACAACGCCTTTCTTTCCCACTTTTTCTCTGCCTGCTTCAAACTGTGGTTTGATCAGGCATACGATCTCTCCATCCTCTGTGAGAAGATTTCTTACCGGAAGGAGTACTTTTGTCAGGGAAATAAAAGAAACATCGATCGATGAAAAAGCAGCAGGGCCTTCCAGATCTTCCGGCACTACATAACGGATGTTTGTCTTTTCCATACATACGACTCTTGGATCATTCCTAAGCTTCCAGTCCAGCTGTCCATATCCTACATCGATGGAATATACCTTTACTGCGCCATTCTGAAGCATACAGTCTGTGAAACCACCGGTAGATGCCCCTACATCCATACATACTTTATCTTTCAGTGTCACGCCGAAATTTTTCATGGCTTTCTCAAGTTTCAGTCCGCCGCGGCTGACATACGGAAGCGTCTTTCCTCTTACTTCCAGCTTGGCAGTTTCCGCAAACATAGAGCCTGCCTTATCTTCTTTCTGTCCGTTGACGTATACCTCTCCGGCCATGATATAAGCTTTTGCTTTTTCTCTTGATGGTGCCAGTCCCTGTTCCACCATCATGATATCCAGTCTTTTTTTCATGTTATCCTCCAACAGCCCGGCTTTTTCACGCCGGGCTGTAAAATCCCCCGCAGACTTCTTTTGCAGCCTGCAGAGGCCATATATATTTATCTATTATCGTGTTCCTGATCGGTCAAACTCTGTTCGATCGCTTCCAGGATCCCCGGCACATGGAGACCTGTCCTAAGCCTCTGGCTGTCTACACTTGCATGTTCTACAAAATGATCCCAGATCGCCATGGGAAGAACTCTCGCTTCCGGATGGCAGGCTTCCATATAGGCAGAAACATGTTCTCCAAATCCGCCGCTTTTTACATTTTCTTCCACAGTTACAAAAAGGCTGTGATCTTCTGACAGCTGGTCAAGAAGTTCCGTGTCTACCGGTTTTACAAACCGCACATTGACAAACGTTGGCTCTTCTCCCTGTTTTTTCAGTTCCTGACAGACTTCCTGACAGACAGAAACCATGCTTCCCACGCCAAGGACCGCAATCTTTCTGCCCCTGTTTAT
>CAVEKJ010000100.1:0-5281 GCA_963616205.1 Prevotella sp. | reverse complement strand
CCTGTTTATCACTTCGCTTCTGCCTCTTAAAAGGGGTTCCTGATGATCTTCCAGGCCTATCCAGGCACTTCCTTTTGGATAACGGATCGCACATGGTCCATCAAGTTCTTCTACTGCAAATTCCAGCATCTTTTCAAGCTCTTTTCCATTCTTGGGAGCCATGACTGTCATATTGGGGATCATGGACAGATAAGAAAGATCAAAACATCCATGATGAGTCTCTCCGTCTGCGCCTACAAATCCTGCCCGGTCAATGGCAAAGATCACATGAAGATCCTGCATACATACATCATGAAGGATCTGATCGATCCCTCTCTGCAAAAACGAAGAATATACCGCAAATACCGGGATCATTCCTCCAAGGGCCATTCCCGCAGCAAAGGTCACTGCATGTTCCTCTGCGATCCCCACATCAAAAAAGCGTTTCGGAAATTTTTTGCGGAAACGGTTCAGACCGGTCCCGTCCGGCATCGCCGCAGTGATCGCCACAACCTTTGGATCCTTTTCTGCCACAGCACATATTGCTCTGGAAAAATGATCCGTATAGGTAAGTGCTGTTTTTTCTGCAAGTGGTCTGCCGCTTTGGATATCAAAGGGTCCGGTTCCATGGAAACGGTCCGGATGGGAAGCTGCCGGTTCATAGCCTCTGCCCTTTTCTGTAAGGACATGGACCACCACCGGTCCCTCTACTCTCTTGGCCTCATTAAAAAGCTTCATCATCTGACGCATATTATGGCCGTCTACCGGTCCCAGATAAGTCAGTCCCATATTTTCAAAAAGCATTCCCGGAATGATCAGCTGCTTGATGCTGCTCTTGGTCCTGCGGACGGTATCCACAACGGCGGTTCCCACATAGGGGATCTTTTTGAGAGTTTTGGTCACACCGATCTTCATTCCCGTATAGGTTTCTGCTGTACGCAGAGCACTTAAATAAGTGGACATTCCTCCCACGTTTTTGGAGATGGACATATTGTTATCATTGATGATAATGATAAAATTCGTCTTCAGTTCAGCTGCATTGTTCAGCGCCTCATATGCCATCCCGCCGGTAAGTGCGCCATCTCCAATCACGGAAACCACATGATATTTCTCTCCCATCAGATCTCTGGCACGGACATAGCCAAGTCCTGCGGAAATAGAATTGGAACTGTGTCCGGTATCAAAAGAATCGCAGTCACTCTCATTTCTTTTTGGGAAACCGCTTAAGCCTCCCTCTTTACGAAGATCCTTAAAACCATCTTTTCTGCCTGTAAGGATCTTATGTGTATAAGCCTGATGTCCCACATCCCAGATCAGTTTATCCTGTGGAAAGTCAAGCACATTATGCAAAGCAAGCGTCAGCTCCACCACACCCAGATTGGATGCCAGATGGCCGCCTGTCTCACTTACACTCTGGATCAAAAAGCTCCTAATCTCCTCGGCAAGGCGCGGAAAATCCTCCAATGAAACTTTATGAATATCATTTGGCTTTTTAATTTTTTCCAGAATCATTCGTACCCTTCCTTTGTTCTTTCTATTTTCTGCGGCTTACCAGGCTTTCCACAAGAAGATCCAGAAATCCGTTCTTCCGGTCAAGACTGTTTAAAAGCTCTACCGCATGTTCAGAAAGTTCTTTAACCTTGCCGGCTGCTGCCGTGGCTCCCATAAGGCTTACATAGGTAACCTTGTTGTTTTTCTCGTCACTGTGGATCGGTTTGCCCAGTTCCTCCTGGGTACTGGTCACATCAAGGATATCATCCTGGATCTGAAAAGCCAGCCCGATGTTCTCTGCAGCCTGCTCCACAACTTTAAGTTCTTCCTCAGATGCCCCTGCCAGTACGGCACCGGTCATCATGGAAGCCTCGATCAGCGCGGAGGTCTTGTTCTTATAAATATAATCCAGCATCTCGCGTTCCAGAGGTTTGCCGTCATTTTCCACGTCCACACTCTGTCCGCCTAACATGCCGTTGATACCGGTCTTATCCGCCATGATCCTCATAGCGGATATCACACGTTCTTTATCTTCAGTCAGATCAAAAGCAGAAAGCATTACCTCATAAGCCTTATTTAGAAGGGCCACACCGCTTAAAACACCCATAGCCTCTCCATATACCTTATGGGTCGTCAGCCTTCCCCGCCGGTAATCATCATTATCCAGTGCCGGAAGATCATCATGGATCAGGGAATGCGTATGGATCATCTCCATGGCAGCCATAAAAGTCTCACAGAGTTCACCCTCTCCTCCAAACAGACGGTATGTCTCCCGGATCAGGATCGGGCGAAGTCTCTTTCCACCTGCCGTCATACTGTAATTCATGGCCTCTGCCATGGTTTTCGCAAAACCGGTTTCTTCCGGAAGATATTTCCGGATCGTGCTTTCTGCCTCTTCCGTTCTTTTTTTCAGTTCTTCTTTAAAATTCACGAAATGTACCATCCTCATTCATCTGAAGCATCTTTTTTTCTACTGTATCCAGTCTTCCGTTCAGATCCTTAAGAAGTTCCATCCCCTGTCTGTAGAGACGGAAAGATTCCTCCAGGGGAGTATCTTTGTCTTCCAGTTTCCGGGCAAGCAGATCAAGCTCCCCGAAGGTTTCCTCTATGGATCTTGATTCTTTCTTTTCTTCTGTCTCTGCCATTATCGATCTTCCCTCCTGATGTGATCCGCTACCGCTTCTATGACTCCGTCCGTCACCGCAATGGAAATCCTGTCGCCTTTTTTTATCTGACTGATCTCTGTCACTGCATGTCCGCCTGCGTCGGACACAAAAGCATATCCACCATTGAGCTTCTTTAATGGAGAAAGCCCCTCAAAACGCTGGATCCATATTGCCAGTTCATGCCTTTTCTCTGCAAGCTTCTGTTCCATGGAAAAACGCAGACGCTCCTCCATATCCGACGCATACTGACGCTTCTCCCGCAGCACAGACTCCGGACTCAGATATCGAAATCTGTCTTCATAGGCCTTAAGTCTTGCGGAAAAAAGTTCTGCCTTACTGTTCATGGCACGCTGCAGACGATCTCCGTATATGCGGAAACTCTCCAGAACACTGCGAAAATCATCCACTGCCAGCTCTGCCGCAGCTGACGGTGTTGGTGCCCGCAGATCTGCCACAAAATCCGCAATGGTAAAATCAGTCTCATGTCCCACTGCCGAGATCACCGGTGTCCTGCACTCAAAAATAGCACGGGCCACGCTCTCCTCGTTGAAGGCCCAGAGATCTTCGATGGAACCTCCGCCTCTGCCAACGATGATCACGTCCACCCCTGCTTCGTCCAGCATCCGGATTCCCTTCACAATGCTCTGTGCCGCGCCTTCTCCCTGCACAAGTGCCGGATAAAGGATCACCTGGAGATATGGATTCCTTCTGCCTGCGATATTGCGGATATCCTGTACTGCTGCACCGGTAGGTGCTGTCACCACACCAAGGGTATGGATAAAATGAGGGATGGGCTGCTTGTATTCCTTTGCAAACATTCCCATATCCTCAAGTTCCTGTTTCAGTGCCAGATACCGTTCATAAAGTGCACCGGCTCCCTCCCGTGTGATCTCCTTTGCATAAAGCTGATAGCGTCCATCTCTCTCGTAAACATCTACCGTTCCGCCGACAACCACCTTGTCTCCATCCTTCATTCGGAATGCAAGGCCACGACGGTGTCCTGCAAACATCACACAGCTTAATGTGCCTGTCTCATCTTTCAGAGAAAAATAGATATGGCCGCTTGTATGGTATTTGCAGTTGGATACTTCTCCTTTTACGTAAACTTTACGGAGAAAGTAATCCTGGGTAAACATATTCTTAACGTAATGATTTACCTGGCCGACAGAATAAACGTTTCTCATGCGTTCTCTTCAGAGGTTTCTGCTGCCTTCTCTTCTGTAGCCACAGCATTCTCCTTATTTTTTTCTTCTTTCTCGGATGCGATCTTACCGAGGACTCCGTTTACAAAGGAGCCGGAAGCTTCACCGCCAAATCTCTTGGCAAGCTCTACAGCTTCATTGATGGCTACTCCTGTCGGTACATCCACATCGTATTCCATCTCATATACAGCAAGACGAAGTGCCGCAAGATCCACACGGCTCATACGTTTGGTCTTCCATCCGCGGCTCGCACTGTTTAACTGTGCGTCGATCTCTTCCAGATGCTCCTTTACATGTGCATATTTCTTCTTCATATATTCCTGGTCCTGCTCTGAAAGCTCGCCAAGACCCTCAAAATAAAGAGAGAGCTGTTCTGTCATCTCTTCTTCTGAATTAAACTCAGTCATAAACATAAGTTTAAATACATGTTCTCTCTGTTCTCTTCTTCTCATAAATTCCTCCTAAGACGGAAAAAAGGAAAGGTTTACTTTCCTTTTTCGTTCTCCATATCTACACTGGCAATATGAATATTTACATCTGCGACTTCAAGTCCGGTCATATTCTCAATTGCGGATTTGACTTTCTCCTGGACTTTCTTGCTTGTCTCAAGAATATTTCTGCCATACTCGATATTCAGTGACAGATCCACGGTAACGACACCTTCCAGAATGGTTACTCGTACACCCTTGGACAGGTTCTTCTTTCCAAGTTTGCTTACCAGCTCATTGGTGATATTTCCGGCCATGGAAGCAACTCCATCCACATCCGTTGCCGCAAGTCCTGCAACGATCGCAACAACTTCATCTGCAATATGGACTTCACCGATCCCGCCCAGATCCTGTATCTTATATGTTGTTCTCTTTTCTGCCATGGGAAACCCTCCTACGGATATAATATTTTTGTTCGTAATTTTATACTATTATACCAAAAAAAGTTATGAAATAAAAGGGCTTATTTACTGAATTCTGTCAGTACCAGATCCGGGTTTCTGTCCTCAACCATGCCAACACTCCATGCATTGACAAAAAGAAGCAGCGGATTTCCCTTAAGATCTGTAACTTTCTTCATGTCCGAAGTTCCCACGATCTTGTCTACCTTCACGTTTTCTTTATTTGCGATCCAGCGGATATGCTCATATGGCAGTGTTTCCAGACGGATTTCCACATTATACTCATTCTCCAGGCGGTATTTCAGTACGTCAAACTGCAGAACGCCTACAACGCCTACGATGATCTCTTCCATACCGGTATTAAACTCCTGGAAGATCTGGATAGCACCCTCCTGGGCGATCTGGTTGATACCTTTTACGAACTGTTTTCTCTTCATGGTATCGATCTGGCGCACTCTGGCAAAATGCTCCGGTGCGAAAGTGGGAATTCCTTCGTACTGGAACTTTTCCTTGGGCATACACAGGGTATCACCGATGGAGAAGATACCGGGATC
>CAVEKJ010000099.1:0-6603 GCA_963616205.1 Prevotella sp. | reverse complement strand
CGTGAAGGGGGTGGTCAAGAAATGGCAAAAAAACCAGTGAAGTACAGAAAAATCAAAGCGGACCTTCAAGACCAGATGGAAAGAAACCAGACACATGGTGAGCATTTTTCTGACCTTCTGGACGATTATATGTCATTTTATGAGACGAAAAATCTGTTGATCCAAGACATTCAAAAGCGAGGAGTAACAGTTGAGTACAACAATGGCGGCGGTCAGAAAGGAGTTAAGAAGAATGAAAGCATTGAACAGCTCTTAAAGGTAAACACTCAGATGTTGAGGATTCTGGATTCACTCGGAATCAAGGCCGTCCAGGAAGTGGATGGTGATTTTGATGACGAATTGTAAGATCAACAAACACATCCAGGAATGGATTGACATCGTAGAAAATGGAACGTATGAAACATGTGAAGACCAGAAAAGACTGGTAAAACTCGTTCAACATTGTTTTGAAACAGAAGATATTTACACAGATGATGAACAGCTTGAAAAGTACATCAGCCTGATCAAATATTTTCCGTATGATTTTCTGATGCCGTGGCAGAAGTTTGTGATCGGTCTGCATGACTGCACGTACTGGAGAGAGACAGGAATGCCACGATGGCCGGATCTTTTTTGCCTGATCGGACGTGGTGCCGGAAAAGACGGAACGATCGCATGGGAATCTGTCTGCCTTGCATCGCCGTATAATCATGGAATACGAGAATATGACGTTGATATCTGTGCGAACAATGAAGAGCAGGCAATGCGTCCTGTGTATGACATCATCAACGCATTTGATGAGCCGAAACACAGGAAGAAGCTAAAGAGATTCTTTTACTGGACAAAAGAACAAGTAAGATCATTAAGAACAAAAGCAGTGATCAAAGGACGGACGAACTCACCAAAAGGAAAAGACGGACTTAGATCAGGTATTTGCATCTTTAACGAGGTTCACCAGTACCAGGATTATAAAAATATCAACGTTTTTACGACAGGACTTGGAAAGAAGAAACATCCACGGCGGTCTTATTACACGACCAACGGAGATATAAGAGAAGGCGTGTGCGATGATCTGATTGACAAGTCAGAGGAAATCCTGCAAGGAAATGAACCAGATTATGGATTATTACCATTCTTATGCCGTCTTGATTCAAAGGAGGAGGTAGACAATGAAATGAATTGGCCAAAGGCAAACCCATCACTTCCATATTTTCCGAATCTTCTGGAAGAAATCCGGAAGGAGTACAGGGACTGGAAGAAAAATCCGCAAAGATTGTCCGCTTTTATGACAAAAAGAATGAATATTCCAGACGGATCCAGCGAGATTAAGGTAACTGACTGGGAAAACATTGCAGTAACAAAAACAGAAATAGTGGACGTTACACAATGGCCATGTACATGTGGTATTGATTTCTCAAAAATCACAGACTGGGCATCTGTCAATCTTCATTTCAGAGATGGTGATCAAAGATATGATATCAGCCATTCATGGATATGCAGCCAGTCAAAAGACATTCCAAGGCTGAAAATACCATGGAGAGACTGGGCAGCAGATGGACGGATCACGATTGTTGACGAGCCAGAGATACATCCACAGATCATAACGGATTATATTCAGAAAATGAAACAACATTACAGTATAAAAATGCTTGCAATAGACGATTTTCGATATGCGTTGCTGAGTAAACAGTTGGAAACGATCGGATTTGATAAGAAAATCTATAAGAATCTGAAACTGATCAGACCATCGGATATCATGCGTGTGGTTCCGGTGATAGATCACTGCTTCGTAAATCACTGGTTTCATTGGGGCGAAGCTCCAGAACTAAGATGGGCAGCGAATAACACGAAGCTAGTCAGACATAATCGAAAGATTGGACAGCTGGATGATATGGACTTTGGGAATTACGTCTATGGGAAGATTGAAGCAAAGTCAAGGAAAACAGATCCGTTTATGGCATTGGTTGCAAGTATGGTAGTGGAGGATGTACTGCCAGAGAAAGCAATCACGACAACACCGAAGATTAAGATTTATAGCTATTAAGGAGGTGATGCAATAGTGGGATTCAAAGACTGGCTGATTCAGAAATTTGCGCCGCCTAAAACTGTGACGGTCGAGGAGATCATGACAGATGAGGACGTGCAGCAGGCAGTCAGCGAGTTGTATTTAAAAGAATTAGCATTTTGGACATGTGTGAATAAAATTGCAAATGCGTTATCAAAATGTGAATTTAAAACATACTACAAGAATGTAGAAAAGAAAGAAAAGGAATGGTATCGCTGGAATGTCGAACCAAATCCAAACCAGAATGCAACGGCATTCATTAACAAACTGATCGGTACCTTGTACCGCAGGAACGAAGCTCTGGTTGTAGAGATCAATGGAGCTCTTTACATCGCAGATTCTTATCAGAAAGAAAGATATGCACTGCATGATTACCAATTTAAGAATGTCCTGATTGATGATTATACATTATCGGACACGTTTTATATGTCAGATGTATTTTTTTTTGAATTAAATTCAAAGGACGTAAAAAAATACATTGATAACATGAACGCAACCTACAGCAAATTAATGAGTTGCGCATTCAAGGCTTATCAGAAATCACGAGGCAGCAGAGGAATCCTGAACATCAGTGCGATGGCACAACAGGCACAAAACTTTGATGAGACGTTTGAGACTCTGATGAGTGAACATTTTGCAAATTTCTTTAAAAAAGATAATGCGGTGCTTCCATTGTTTGACGGTTATTCGTATCAGGATATCAGTCAGAACAGTAAAACATATTCAACTGAAAACACAAGAGATATCAAAGCGCTGGCAGATGATACATTTGAGTTCACTGCAAGGGCTTTTTCATTTCCACCAAGTCTTGCAAAAGGAGACGTGCAGGACACAAGTAAAGCGGTGGATGAACTTCTTACTTTTGTGATTGATCCACTGGCGAAGATGATCACACAGGAGATCAACAGAAAAGAAGGAGGGTATATCAATTTCTCACAAGGGAACTATGTGAGGATTGACACAACAACAGTGAAACATATTGATATATTCGACATTGCAACACCAATTGACAAGCTGATCAGCTGCGGAGCGTTCAGTGTGAACGACATTCTTGAACTTCTTGGAAAGCCAAGAATTGATGAGGATTGGGCAAATCAGCATATCATCACAAAGAATTATGCAAACGTTGAAGATGTACTTGATGCAATGATCGAGACAGGAGGGAATTTTGGAACCTAAAATGTATTGGCGGCTAGAAACGTCACAACAGGCAACAGGACCAAGCAAATTGTATTTGTATGATGATGTGACAAAATACGGCGAATTTGACTGGTATACATGGTCATACAAAGAATCTGAAACATCTGCAAACTATTTCAAAGAGACATTGGAAGAGATTAAAGATGGATCAGAGATTGAATTACATATCAACAGTAATGGCGGTTCTGTATCGGAAGGTGTTACAATCTACAATTTACTGAAACAAAAAGATTGCACAGTTACAGGAATTGTGGACGGAGTGGCTCACAGTGTTGCGTTTCTGATCTTACAGGCATGTGACAAAAGAATCATGAATCTTGGAACATCCGCACTTGTGCATAATATGTGGATGGAATGCTATGGAAATGCGGAACAGCTGCGTAAATACGCAGATGATCTTGACACACTTATGGAATCAAACCGGCAGATTTTCTTAGAACGTGCAACGATCGACGAGGCTACGTTACAAGAACTTATGAATGCAGAAACTTATCTGACACCAGATAAAGCATTAGAGTATGGACTGATTGATGAAGTTGCGACATCGCAACAGAAAGATAATGGGGAAGCGCAGCAGAAAGCAATGATGCAGCAACTCCAGGCAATGCGGCAGCAGATGAATATGCAGACATCATTTAAAGAAGATCTGAAAAAACTGCAGCAAGGATTAAAAGATCCAGAACCAAAAGAACCAGTGAACCAGTTTAAAAAATTTTTTGGAGGGAAATAATGGCGGTCAAAAATTTAGACATGTTAGAAACAAAAAAACAGGAGATCTTACAGAAGATGCATGAAGCAATGCAGCAGGATGACCTGAAAGCATTTGACGATGGATTCATGCAGTTATGTGAGAACATTCAGGAGGCAGTACTGACACAGGCAAGATCAGAGTTCAGACAGAGCAATGATGTCACAGTACTTGCAACAAGAGGAGTCAGACAGCTGACAACAAGAGAAACAGAATATTATCAGGCAGTTATGGAAGCGATGAAATCGCAGAATCCTAAACAGGCAATCGGCAACCTTGATGTTGTTATGCCGGAAACGATCATTGATTCTGTTTTTAACGATCTTGAAACAAATCATCCACTGTTAAGCAAGATCCAGTTCACGAGCGTGACAGGCCTTACAAGAATGATGATGAATACAAACGGATTCCAAAAAGCTGCATGGGGCAAATTAACCGATAAGATCATCAAAGAGTTAGAGTCAGGATTCAAAGAGGTGGATGTAACACAGGATAAATTATCAGCATTCATTCCAATTGCAAAAGCTATGCTGGATCTTGGACCGCAGTGGCTGGATAATTATATCCGTACAATCCTTTATGAAGCACTTGCAAATGGATTAGAAGATGGAATTGTAAACGGAACTGGAAAAGATGAACCAGTCGGAATGATGAAACAGGTAGGCGATAATGTAACAGTTACTGCTGGTGTATATCCAGATAAATCGGTTGTGAAGATCACAAAATTTGATAACATCCAGTTAAACAAACAGGCTGCGATTCTGGCATTAAATGAAAAGGGACAGCCAAGAACAGTAACAGATCTGATCCTGCTTGTAAATCCAAGTGATTATTACAGCAAGGTACTGCCAGCAATCCAGTACCCGGCACCAGGTGGCGGATACGTGTCAGCACTTCCATTTGATATCAATATCATGCAGAGTGCAGCAGTGCCAAAAGGAAAAGCTGTTTTTGGAATTGCAAACCTTTATTTTATGGGTGCAGGAATGGGAAATCAGGGGAATATCCTGTATTCTGATGAATACCACTTCCTGGAAGACGAAAGAGTTTACCTGATCAAAATGTACGCTCACGGCTTCCCGATCGATAATAATGCATTCATTGTATTTGATATCAGCAACTTACAGCCAGCTTATTACAAGGTTGAAACAGTTACAAGCACAACCGATGTGGAAGATGCGACGCTTGCAGATCTGAAATTCTCTAATAAGAAATTCAACGAAACATTCGCAGCGGACACTACAGCTTATACAGTAACAACAACGGATTCAGGAAATACGATCACAGCACTGCCAGCAGATGCCACAGCTGATGTAGAACTTGAATTTAAAAACAAGAGCTATCCAAATGGCACAAAACTGACATGGGATACAGGTGAGAATACTGTGAAGATCAATGTAACTGATGGAGCACAGAAGAAGACTTACACAATCACAGTCACAAAAGAATAGGTGAAAGCCTATGGAACAATTACTTGAAGAAGTAAAAAACTATCTTGATATGACATGGGAAATGGATGCCAGTGAGACACAAAAACTCACTGGCATTATTACAAGAGGAAAAACAGCACTGGAAGGAAAAATAGGCACATGTGATTTTGAGAATGAGACAGTAGAAAAACAACTATTGTTAGATTATTGCATGTATGCAAGAAGCGGTGCATTAGATGATTTTTGGAATAATTACAAAAGCGAGATCATTTCCTTGCAGATTGGAAGGTGGGCAGATGCCAAGAATAAAGAATCATAATTTCATTACGTTCAACGATGGAATCTTACAGATCTGTGAGCTGTCTGAACGAAAGATCGTGAAGACAAAAATGGACAGAGTCCGTTATGGAGATATGACAGTCGGTATCAAACGTTTCTGGGATGCAAAGGTGGCAGGAAATGACATAGAGAAAACGGTAGCAATTCCAAAGATTCCAGATATATCAAGAATGGATCTGATCATGATCAACGGGAAACAATACAAGATAGAACAGATACAGGATAAATTCGATCAGATGCCTCCGTATCTGCTTTTATCGTTGTCAACATCACCAATCGCGTATAAGGATGTGAGATAGTGGAAGCAAAAGATTTAGGGAAAGCGATCAGAAAAGAACTGCAAAATTATGCAAAAGTTGAAAAGAAAATACTGAATGAAGCAGTAAAACAAGCAACAAAAGAAGCAGTAAAAGAATTAAAAGCAACATCGCCGCGAGACACTGGAAAGTATGGGAAAAGTTGGAGAAGCAAAACGGAGAAGAAGACAAATGGAGATTCTTCTACGATCTATGCAGGAAACGGGGAATACCGTCTGACGCATTTACTTGAAAAAGGTCACGCAAAACGAGGCGGTGGCCGTGTGTCTGCTATTCCACATATCAAAAAAGTAGAACAAAAGGCGATCAAGAAGCTGGAGGAAGAGGTGGTAAAAGGATGATGAGCAGAGAAAGAATTGAGGAGATGCTTGCAGAAACCGGAGTTCCGTTTTCGTACCATCACTTCACAGAAGAAAATGCAGTAGATCCGCCTTTTCTTGTATGGTTAAATGATGAATCAGCAAATTTCTATGCAGATGGTGTCGTTTATGCGGTAATCAATGGCATAGATATTGAGCTCTATAC
>CAVEKJ010000098.1:0-6647 GCA_963616205.1 Prevotella sp. | reverse complement strand
AGACCAGACAGCGAGAAAAGGAGAAGGAGCATGGAGTTTCAGCATGAACTGATCATTCCGGATGAGGGACTTCCTTTCAAACTTTTTCTTTTTGAAGGAAGGAACGGAAATTATATAAGGGAAAAACACTGGCATACTTCCGTTGAGATCTTTGCGGTGATGGAGGGAAGCCTTTATTTCTATATTGATGAGAAGGAGTATCCGCTGAAATCAGGGGAGTTTCTGATCATCAATTCCAATGAAGTACATTCCATTCAGGCGCCTGTGCGTAATGAGACCATTGTACTGCAGATCCCGCTGAAACAGTTTTCGGATTATTTTACAGCTCAGAGATTTATCCGGTTTCGAAGCAGAAATAACGGGCAGGGGGAAGCGGTTTCTGAGTATGCGGCAGAACAGGATAAGAATGTGCTTTTGACTGCTGACAGAGAGGATGAGACAAAAGAGAAGCCTGCGGAAACGAACAGACGGATGGTTTCCCTGATCCGGGAGCTGTACCGGGTATATGTATCCCGGGAGACTGGGTATGAGTTCCGTATAAGGGCTGTATTTTATGAGATTCTTTATCTGATGGTTTCGACATATCGTGAGACGGAAGTAGAAGAGAGTGAGCTCAAAACCAGCCGGAGACTGGACGCTTTGTCAAAAATCACCACCTATATGAGGGAACATTATAAAGAAGACCTGAAACTTTCCGGCCTTGCGTCCATGTTTGGATATTCGGATGCGTATCTGTCCAGGATGTTCCGGAAGTACGCAAAGGTGAATTTTAAGACCTATCTCCAGGATATCCGCATGGCCTATGCCTATAAAGAACTTCTGAATACTGATCACACCATCAGTTCCATAGCTCTTGACAACGGGTTTGCAAGCAGCAGGGCTTTTTCCAAGGAATTTGTGAAACGATACGGGATCCTGCCGGGAAAGGTGGAACGTCAGGGAAAATAAAATGTCAAAAAAGTGCTATGAATGAGACAAGAAAAACGGCGAAAAGCATACCATGATGTGGTATGCTTTTTTCAGCTTAGAACGAAACAGTAATTCTGTAAGGAGGTTCAAAACGTGAAAATTCAGAAAGTAACAGATCCGGCTTTCCGCAGATACGGAAAAGTCCTGGAGGGATATAATTTCGGGCCACTTCTGAAAGAGATGAAGCATACACCGGTTCCGGAAGATGTGGTATACGTTCCGTCTGTGGAGGAACTGGAAGCCCTTGATGTGGAAAAAGACCTGAAAAACAGAGCGTTTGGTGGATTGCCCATCGAGATCGGATATTGCAACGGTCACAATAAGAAACTGAATGCTCTGGAATATCACCGGAATTCCGAGATCAACGTGGCAGTGACAGATATTGTCCTGCTTATCGGACATCAGCAGGATGTAGAAGAGGATTTTACATACGATACCTCAAAAGTGGAAGCATTTCTGGTACCGGCAGGAACCGGAATCGAGGTTTACGCCACAACCCTTCACTATGCACCATGCCATGTGAACGAGAGCGGATTTCAGTGTGTAGTCGTTCTTCCAAGAGGAACCAACACAGAGATTGATTTTCCGGTGCCAAAAGACGGCGAGGATGGTCTGATGACAGCCAGAAATAAATGGCTCATCGCTCATGAGGATGCGAAGATCGAAGGTGCGTTTAACGGCCTGAAGGGCGAAAATATTACACTTGACTGAGAAACATTTGTAGATGAGATCAGATAGAAACAGATAATGATCTGCCCGTTTGGAGAGCAGAAGATATTTTTTCAGAAAAGGAGAATAAGATTATGAACAACATGCCAGAAGTTAAAGTCGGAATCGTTGCAGTCAGCAGAGACTGCTTCCCGGAGAGTCTTTCCGTAAACAGAAGAAAAGCTCTTGTAGAAGCTTACACAAGGAAATACGATGCAAAAGATATCTATGAGTGTCCGGTCTGTATCGTAGAGAGCGAGATCCACATGGTTCAGGCTCTTGAGGATATCAAAAAAGCAGGATGTAACGCGCTTTGCGTATACCTTGGAAACTTCGGACCGGAGATTTCCGAGACACTTCTTGCAAAACATTTCGACGGACCGAAGATGTTTATCGCAGCTGCCGAAGAGACACAGGACAATCTGATCCAGGGACGTGGAGATGCTTACTGCGGTATGCTCAATGCAAGCTACAATCTGCAGCTTCGCAATGTAAAAGCATATATTCCGGAATACCCGGTAGGTGACGCTGAGGATTGTGCGGATATGATCCATGACTTCCTTCCAATCGCAAGAGCTATTGAGGGACTTAGCAACCTGAAGATCATCAGCTTTGGTCCACGTCCGACTAACTTCCTTGCATGTAATGCACCGATCAAACAGCTTTACAATCTTGGTGTTGAGATCGAAGAGAACTCTGAGCTGGATCTTTTTGAGGCATTTAACAAACATGAAGGCGATGAGAGAATTCCGGAACTTGTAAAAGAGATGGAAGCAGAGCTTGGCGCAGGAAACAAGAAACCGGAGATCCTTCCGAAACTTGCACAGTACGAGCTGACTCTGAAAGACTGGATCAGAGATCACAGAGGATATCGTAAATACGTAACTCTGACAGGAAAATGCTGGCCGGCTTTCCAGACACAGTTCGGATTCGTTCCATGTTATGTAAACAGCCGTCTGACTGCACAGGGCATTCCGGTATCCTGTGAGGTTGATATCTATGGTACATTAAGTGAGTTCATCGGACAGGTGGTAAGCGATGATATCGTTACACTGCTTGATATCAACAACTCTGTACCGAAGGATATGTACAAAGAGTCCATCGAGGGCAAATTCAACTACACACTGAAAGATACATTCATGGGATTCCATTGTGGAAACACAGCATCCAGCAAGCTGTCTTTCTGTGAGATGAAATATCAGATGATCATGGCAAGATCCCTTCCGATCGAGGTTACAAACGGAACACTTGAGGGAGATATTAAACCTGGAGATATTACATTCTACCGTCTGCAGAGCACCGCAGACAACAAGCTCCGCGCATATATCGCACAGGGTGAAGTCCTTCCGGTTGCAACTCGTTCCTTTGGAGCTGTCGGCGTATTTGCAATCCCGGAGATGGGACGTTTTTACCGTCACGTGCTGATCGAGGGAGGCTTCCCGCATCACGGTGCTGTGGCATTCGGACATCACGGAAAAGCTCTCTATGAGGTATTCAAATACATCGGCGTACCGGTTGATGAGATCGGCTGCAACCAGCCGGCAGGTGTGAGATATCCGACTGAGAATCCGTGGGGATGATCCGGTAGCAGATAAATAAATATGATTTGGAAACCGCGAGCTCTCAGGCGTGCAGACGCTGCGAACGGAGAGCCGCGGTTTTCCCGTTTACAGACATTTACAGGAGGAAAACTACTATGTATTATATCGGCGTTGATCTTGGAACTTCCGCTGTAAAACTTCTTCTTATGGAAGAATCCGGAAAGATCTGCAACATTGTATCAAAAGAATATCCGCTGTTCTTCCCACACCCGGGATGGTCTGAGCAGAATCCGGAGGACTGGTTCACGCAGAGTATGGAAGGTATCAAAGAGCTTACAGAGGGAATCGACCGGAAAGAAGTGGCAGGAATCGGTTTCGGTGGTCAGATGCATGGTCTGGTAACTCTGGATAAAGATGACAACGTGATCCGCCCGGCGATCCTCTGGAATGATGGACGTACCGGTGAGGAAACCGAATATCTGAACACAGTCATCGGAAAGGACAAGCTTTCCCAGTATACCGCAAACATCGCATTTGCAGGATTTACCGCACCGAAGATCCTCTGGATGCAGAAACATGAGCCTGAAAATTTCAAAAAAGTGGAAAAGATCATGCTTCCGAAAGATTATCTTGCCTATCGTTTAAGTGGTTCTTTCAGCACGGATGTGTCCGATGCGTCCGGCATGCTTCTTCTTGATGTAAAGAGTCGCTGCTGGTCAAAGGAAATGCTTGAGATCTGCCATATCACAGAAGAACAGCTTCCGAAGCTGTACGAGAGCTGGCAAGTTGTGGGAACTCTGAAACCGGAAGTAGCAGAAGAACTTGGTTTTTCTAAAGATGTAAAAGTTGTGGCTGGTGCAGGTGATAATGCGGCAGCAGCTGTGGGAACCGGAACGGTTGGAGATGGACAATGCAACATCTCCCTTGGAACATCCGGAACCATTTTTATTTCCAGCAAAGAATTCGGAGTAGATGAGAACAATGCCCTTCATTCTTTTGACCATGCAGACGGAAGCTATCATCTCATGGGCTGCATGTTAAGCGCTGCATCCTGCAACAAATGGTGGTCAGAGGAAATCCTTCAGACAAAGGATTTCGTGGCCGAGCAGGCGCCAATTCAGAAACTTGGCGAAAATCAGGTATTTTTCCTTCCATATCTGATGGGAGAAAGATCTCCACACAACAATCCGGATGCAAGAGGTGTATTTTTCGGAATGTCCATGGATACCACAAGGGCAGATATGACACAGGCGGTCCTGGAAGGCGTAGCTTTCGGACTTCGTGATTCTCTTGAGGTGGCAAGAAGCCTTGGAATCAACATCGAACGCACCAAGATCTGCGGCGGCGGAGCCAAAAGCCCTCTCTGGAAAAAAATCATCGCCAATGTGATGAACCTGAAAGTAGATGTACCGGAAAATGAAGAAGGCCCGTCCATGGGCGGCGCCATGCTGGCAGCGGTAGGCTGTGGCGCATATCCGGATGTGGAAACCATCTGCAAAAAAATAGTAAAAGTTGTAGATACTGTAGAGCCGGAGCCGGAACTGGTTGCGAAATATGAAGAGAAATATCAGAAATTCCGCAAACTGTATCCGACGATGAAAGAGCTGTTTTAATTATGGCTGTAAGGCTGATCGCAAGTGACCTGGATGGAACCCTTCTCCGGAATGATAAATCCTTATCGTCGGAGACTGTGGAGGCGATCCGAAAGGCAGGGGAGCTGGGAGTCCATTTTGTGCCGTCAACGGGAAGAGCCTTTGAGGCGGTGCCACAGAATGTGCGGGAACTTCCGGGCCTTCAGTATGTGATCACTTCCAACGGGGCTGCCATATATTCTCTTGCAGAGAAAAGAAGAATCTATCAGTGTCTGGTTCCGGCAGAGGCAGTAGATCAGCTTCTGGAGATCTCCATGCCTGAGAATATGACCATCGAAGTTTTTGTAAAAGGAGTTCCCTACACTGCCGCAGAGCACATCAAAGACCCGGCAAAGTACGGAGCAACCGCATTTGGCATTGAATATGTGAAAAGAACCCGCCATCCGGTGGATAACATCCGGGAATTTGTGGCGGAGAACAGAACGAATGTGGACAGTTTTGATTTTGTCTGCGGGGATCCTGTGATTTTAAATGCTGTGAAAACAGAGATTGTTGAGAAAATCCCGGGTGTATATGTAACTTCATCGATTTCTCATCTTCTGGAGATTGGAAATGCGGATGCAGGAAAGGGGAAAACACTTCTGCATCTTCTTGGATTTCTTGATATTTTGCCAGAGGAAGTGATGGCATTTGGAGATGCGGACAATGATCTGGATATGATACAGTCTGTAAAATTTGGGATTGCAATGGGAAATGCCTCTGAGCATCTGAAAGAAGCAGCGTACCATATAACGGACAGTAACGAGGAAGATGGCGTTGCGAAAGAAATATATAAGACTATAGGAATCCATATTACAGAATAAAAAAATCAGGAGCATGTGAAGAATGTCACAGCTCCTGATTTTTTCTGTACTGCCTTGGCGTGCAGCCTTTGATCTTTGTAAAGACCTTTGTGTAATAATTAGAGTCCGAAAAACCGGACAGCAACCCTGCTTCTGTAATGGAACAGGAAGGATCTTCCAGATGTTCCATACTGCGCTCGATCCGGTACTCCTGGATATACCCGAACAGTGTGATGTTCATGCATTTTTTGAAAAGCCGGCTGCATTCGCTGGGACTTAAGTGGATCAGATCTGCCACATCGTCCAGAAGGATTTTTTCGGAGTAGTGCTCAGCGATATAGGACATGATCTGACGGATGCGGCAGTAGTTTTCCTCATCCTGGACGGAGGGAAGGGTCGCCTGGGAAAGAGTGTTTTCGCACAAGATTTTCCAGAAGTGCTGGAGTCTGGCAATGACCTCAAATTCATACATGGATTCCCGGCGGCTGTCCAGGTTTATTATTTCCCGGACATCGTCCACAGCTTCCTTATGCCATGAGCAGGAAAAATCCAGGGGAACAGCAGAAAGGGAAAAACTTCGAAGGATCGGTTCTGTGTATTTCTGGAACAGGATGCTTCCCGGAAATCCGTAGATCAGTTTCGGATCAAAGGTGATGGGGATGTACTGGCAGTCCTGATCCTGATACATATATCCTGCATGAAGGGCATTGGCATTGCCAAAGATCGCCTGTCCTTCTTTCAGGTGAAAGGTATTCTGATTGATCTTGTAGAGCATTTCGCCTTTTTTTATATAGGTAAGTTCGATTTCCGGATGCCAGTGCCACAGAAAAGAACCTGTTTCATAGCCGGAAAGCCGCTCATAGCTTACCAGAAACGGAAATGCGCTGTCTCCGTGTTTTTTCAGTTCTTTTCCGGCGGGGTTGGTGATGATCTGCATGATGGGGGCCTCCTTCTTTATGGATACGGACGGGGATGTTTATGTCGGTTTGCTTTGA
>CAVEKJ010000097.1:5870-6655 GCA_963616205.1 Prevotella sp. | reverse complement strand
GTACCTGCCTTCAGTCCTACGGAAAATACAAACCAGTAGACCAGAATCGTCACGATGGGCTGGATAAATGCCCAGACAATACCAAGGTAAGATCCTGCATATTTTGTTTTGAAATCATTTTTTGCAAGGCTTAAAACGAGCTTTCGGTTCTGATACAGCTCCGCCGGCAAAGCTAATATTTTCTTCATTCTGTAATTCCTTATCGATTCTTATATTCCTCAAAGCTTCCCCACTTCTGGTCTTTGTCGGAGAAAATAAGCTCCATGCCTTCCGGGATCGGCCACTCTACATTGATGTCCTTGTCATTCCAGATCAGTCCGCCCTCATCGTTCGGATGATAGAAATCAGAGCATTTGTAGGTAAACTCCGCATTCTCGGAAAGTACCAGGAACCCATGTGCAAATCCCTTCGGGATAAAGAACTGCTTCTTGTTCTCAGCGGAAAGAACAACACCATACCACTTACCGAATGTCTTGGAACCTTCACGAAGATCAACCGCAACATCAAACACTTCTCCGTTTACCACACGTACCAGTTTATCCTGCGGATAGTTGATCTGGAAATGAAGTCCGCGGAGAACACCATAACGGGAGCTGGACTGATTGTCCTGAACGAACTCCACATCAATACCTGCTTCCTTGAAATCATTATAGTTGTAAGTTTCCATGAAATATCCTCTGGAATCACCAAATACAGTTGGCTCGATCACTTTCAGTCCTTCAATATCTCCGCACTGTGTTACTTTTATTTTTCCCATTTTTTCTTTCTCCTTTTTTTTTTTTTTT
>CAVEKJ010000097.1:0-5843 GCA_963616205.1 Prevotella sp. | reverse complement strand
CAAGAAGGGCGATCAGGATCAGGATCATCGCTGCCATGATCATAAGAAGGATCTTACGCAGGGCAGGTATGCTCTTTTTTTCGCTGGTGTCCTCTCCGGCTGAACTCTTCTCTGTTGTTTCGTTGTTATCTTTCTCTGTAGCTTCTGCGGAAGTTCCATCTTCCAGGCTGTCCGCCCCTGTGCTGTCTTCTGTGGCAGCTGTCGGTTCCGGCGTAGGTGTTTCCGTTGCCTGGGCCACACTTGCGGTGCCGATCAGATAATCTCCAAAATAATAGCTGGTCTCTGTTTTTCCGTTACTGTTCTCAGATTTCTCAGTAAGGGAATTCAGTTCCACTCCCTTTGGAAGTAACACAGAACCACCATCTACTTCTGTTTTTGTGAAGTTCTCAAATGCATAGTTAAACATGGCTGTACTGTCCATGCAGGAGTTGGAAAGTTCTGTTCCGCGCATGGTCACGGCAATATATGTGGTATTGTCCCTGGTCACTCCGGTGACAAGTGTATGGCCTGCCGCAACTGTCGTTCCTGTTTTTCCACCAATGCATCCTTCGTAATAAAAACCGCTCTCCGGCGCAAACATCGGATGATGGGTATGCAGGATCCTCTGCTGGCTGTTCATATTGGTAGGCTGGATGATGTAATCCGGTGTGCCAATAACGGTGCGGAAAGTTTCATTTTTGAGGCCTTCCCGGAAGATCAGTGCCATATCTCTTGCGGAAGAATAATGGTTGTCATCGGGAAGTCCGCTGGAATTTGCAAAATGTGTATTGGTGCAGCCGATCTCCTGGGCACGCTGGTTCATCATGTCGATAAATGCCTGCTCTGTGCCGCCGATATGCTCCGCGATCTGCGCCGCAACATCATTGGCAGACTGGATGATCAGGGCATACAGACAATCCTCCATGGTCAGGACTTCTCCTACCTGTGTGCCGATATTACTGGAATCTGCCGTAACATTCCGCACACCGGTCTCCGTAAAAGTCACTTTCTCATCCATGGTGGAATTCTCCACTGCCACCAGCAAGGTCATGATCTTGGTAATGCTGGCCGGATATCTCTGTTCATCTCCGCCCTTGTTATAAAGGACAACTCCGGTGTCCGCATCCATCAGGATACCGGTATCGGATGTAATGTCCGGTCCTGCCGGCCATCCCTGGATCTGATTGGTGCTGATGTCATACTTCGCATTCAGATCCACCGCTGCCATGGCCTGTACCGGCATCATCAGCGCCACACTGACTGTCGCAAAAACTGCCAGTAATTTTTTTATTTTTTTCATAACTCTCCCCTTCTCCTGTCAGAACCCGTCAAAAGAAGCAATGGCGTCCACAACACGCTTTGCATCCTCCATATCCAGATTATAGAACATGGGAAGCCGCATAAGACGCTCGCTTTCTTTTGTAGTATAAACATCTTCCCCTGAAAATCTTCCGAATTTTTTTCCTGCTGGTGCGGAATGAAGGGGTACATAATGGAACACACTGCAGATTTCTTTTTCGCGGAGATATTTCAGAAGCCTTGTACGCACCTGGATATCATGTACCTTGATATAGTACATATGTGCATTATGCGTGCATTCTTCCGGTACATAAGGCTGTTCGATCTTTCCTTCCTCAGCCAGGAACTTCAGGTTCTCATTATAAAAATCGTAGATCTGCATCCGCTTGTCACTGATCTTCTTATGCTGTTCCAGCTGAGCATAAAGATATGCCGCATTCAGCTCACTGGGAAGATAGGAAGAGCCATAATCCATCCACCTGTATTTATCTACCTGGCCGCGGAAAAATTTACTGCGGTCTGTTCCCTTTTCTCTCAGGATCTCTGCTTTTTCCTGATACCGGTCCTCGTTGAACAGGATCGCGCCGCCTTCTCCCATAGTATAATTCTTCGTCTCATGGAAGCTGTAGCAGCCAAAATCTCCGATGGTACCAAGGGCTTTTCCTTTATAGTAGGCATCCACACCCTGGGCTGCATCTTCCACCACTTTCAGATCATGCCTTCTGGCGATGTCCATGATCGTGTCCATCTCGCAGGCCACACCCGCATAGTGGACCGGAACGATGGCGCGGGTTTTATCTGTGATCGCCTGTTCGATCAGCTTCTCGTCAATGTTCATGGTATCCGGCCGGATATCCACAAATACGATCTTTGCGCCACGCAACACAAAAGCATCTGCCGTTGACACAAAGGTATAAGACGGCATGATCACTTCATCGCCAGGCTGGATATCCGCCAGAAAAGCGGCCATCTCCAGTGCATGGGTACAGGAAGTGGTCAGCATCACATGACCCACATGAAAGCGTTCTTCCATCCATGCGGAACATTTCTTTGTGTAGATTCCGTCGCCGCAGAGCATTCCCCGGTCTACCGCATCACGGATATACTCAAATTCCTTACCTGTAAACGCAGGTCTGTTAAAATCAATCATGTATTTCCTCTTTATTTTCTATTCTTCATGGTTTTTCTACATTAACTGTACATTCCATTTTCTCACACTCATGTTGTAAATTCAATGCCTATTTTTCTGCCGGTATATAATCCGGGATCTGATTGTGATATGCAACCTCCTGCCCGTCCGGATCCAGAATATGCATTTCTTCATAAAATTCCTCAGTGAGAAGATCCATCTCCTGACGATTCTCTGTCTTTACGTAATACAAGGCCAGATATGGATTTGGGCCATGTTCGATCACAGTCTCTCCTTCTCTGTAAAAGATCCATGGCTTCTCCACCTGTTTTTTCTCTCCCAGCCGGATAGCCGCAGACTGATCTTTGATGGTGAGAAGTCTTCCCTGGAAATAGATAACTGCCCCGCAGCACTGCGGTTTATGAACATCATGTTCTGCGAGCATTTTTTCCAGTTTATCCGGATCATAGAGGGATGTAAGAAGAAGTTCTTCCATATTAAAGCCATAGACCATATCGGTCAGTTCATGCTCATATCCGAAAAATCGTGCGGCGATCTCACAGACCTGGATGCCTTCTCCCGGCTTCCAGAAAAACTGCATGGAAAGCGCTCCGTCTTTCTGTCCGGTCCTGTCCACGTATGCATTAAGAAGATCTGTGGCAGGTTTCTCAACTTCCGACAGAAGTCTGGACGGATACACATTTCTTGTGCTGATGGGGATCTCGCCCCTGGCAACCGATGTTTTTTCACGGTCTGCGATGCTGATCACATGGACTTTTCCATGTCTCACCCAGGTCATCATATTGAATTCATAGCCGTCATTATATTCTTCCACCAAAATCTCCGGCATATCAGAAAATCCTGCTGTTTTTTCTGCCGTATTTATCAGCTCCTCCAGATTTTCGGATATATAGATCCCGCGGGAACCATATTTATCCAGCGGTTTGCTGACCACCGGATAGCGAAGTCCCTCAAGCAGTTCTTTCAGCTGAGCTCTTTTTGACTGGTCTTTAAAATATATGACCGGAACCTTTCGAAATCCCGGAGTCGGCAGGCCAAGTTCGGTAAGAAGTGCTCTGGTTGCTGATTTGTCACGGTACCAGGAAAGCTGTTCCGGCTTCAGGTAACAGGGAAGCCCTGCCCGGTCCGCGATCTTTACCATGCATTCCAGAAGAAGGTCGGAAAATGACGTGATGATCCCGTCGATCTCTTTTTCCCGGCAGAGGCTGGCGATCCGCTCTGTATCTGTTACCGGGATCTGATATGCTTCATCCGCAAATTCTCTTGCCGGTCCATCCGGATACCCGTCGCAGACAATGGTATAGTATCCTTTTTCACGGGCTTTCTGCACCAGCTGCACAAATTCTCCCAACGTTCCCAGTATCAGCAGTCTGTGTTTCATGCTTCCGTTTCCTCCCATTCTTTTATGGACTCCATGATATAGCGCATTTCTTCCTCTCCGTACCTCTGGTCGCATGGAAGGGGCAGAACATTGGCTGCCCAGTCATATTCCATGGTATCTCTGCCAAAATCCTCGAGGATATTCCGCCAGTTTGTAGGCACAAAGATCTTCCGACCTGCCAGCCATTTCCGAAGGGCCAGCCCGTTCCTGTGATAGTACGGATAGGCAAAGGGGCCTTCCGGCACTTCCCTGGTAAAAGTATTCTCTGATGGAAGAAGCTGCGACAACAGACGGTAATTTTCTTCTCTTCTGGCTTTGATACCGGAATAATCCATAGTCCGGAGAAGATTTCCGGTCAGACGTGACATCCGGCGGATTTCCATTTCATGGTAATTTGCCGCGTTATCCAGCATTTTCTGATAAAACGTGCCTGCATCGTATTCATACCGTCCCAGAATATGTTCCATCCTTCCCATGGAATGGTCCAGAGGCTTTTTTTCCGGTTCTAACTCAGCATCCGTTGACAGATATGCTCCGTCACTGACTCCCAGAAATTTCCTGCAGGAATACAGCGTATCCACACCGGGCAGCGGTTTCTGAAAAAATGCATGGGTATGATCCACAATGATATTTCTGTAGATTTTTTTATATTTCAGGATCTTATCATCCGTAAGCTGTCCGTAATAATTTACAAGATACAGATATTCTCCGTCCGGCAGGATCCTCTCTTCAAGGATCGGACACAGCTTTTCATCCATGTGATAAAATTCTGTCTCCACACCGGATTTCTCACAGGCACCTGTCACAGAATCGCAGAGAAAAAATGGCAGATGGATCTTTTTGCATTTACGTGCCTCCATCAGCCACAGAAGCGCTGTCCTTCCAAGATTCACGCCGCAGAGCTCCGGATAATATTCCTGTCCCGCCGGCTCTTCCAGTTCCAGATAACCGCCGATTTCTTTTTTCATCAGTCTGTCTCCTCCTGACGGATCACATAATGTGGCATCTTTTTGGCCTCATTGAGGATATTCATAAGATAGATGCCGATGATCCCGATCGAAAGCAATGTCAGTCCGAAAAATGCCAGCATCACAAGCATCAGGGATGTCCAGCCTTCCACAGAGATCCCGAACATAAAATATCTCACCAGATAGTAGATTCCAAGACAAAGGCTTACCAGAAAACTGGCAACGCCAATGTTTCGCACCATGAGAAGCGGGAACGCTGTATGCGCGGTGATATCATAGATCAGGTCTTTTACAAGACGGCGGAACGAATAGCCGCTTTTTCCGTATGCACGTGCTGCATGCTGCACCGGTACATTGATGATCCGGTTGGAACTTAAAACCAGAAGGTTTCCGATCTGCGGAAGATATGTATTGGTCTTCAGCATGGCTTCCACCAGAAAACGGCGGATCAGACGATAGCTGGTGATCTGAAGATTCGGGTCCTTGCCCAGCATTTTGGAAGTGGCCCAGACAGACAGCTTTGTTCCCAGTTTCCGGATCAGGTTGTGCTTGCGTCCTTCATAGCTGGCAATAATCACATCCACATCGTCACGTTCTCTCATAACATTGATCATCTTCGGGAGTTCTTCCGGCTGATGCTGCAGATCATCATCCATGGTTACGATAAACTCTCCTTTTGCATGGGCAAATCCGCACAGGAGCGCAGGATGCTGGCCGAAATTCCTTGCCATCTGGATGATCTTGACGCGGGGATCTTTTTCCCGGAGTTCTTTCATAACTGCAAAAGACCGGTCCTTCGACCCGTCATCTACCAGGATCAGTTCAAATTCTTCTTTTATCGTTTCCCGGAAAACTTTTTCCAGGCGGGTGTACAGTTCCTGCAGCGTATGTTCTGAATTGTATACAGGAACAACCACTGAATATAGACACATAGTTTTTTTCCCTCTCTTTTGTATCAATTGACACTTATCGTTTAATCTTATCATTTTCATTTCCTGTTGTAAACCCGTTGTTACTGTGCACTTTTCACAGAAACATCCTGCGAAATATTATCTGCTGACGATGC
>CAVEKJ010000096.1:0-6719 GCA_963616205.1 Prevotella sp. | reverse complement strand
ACCGCATGCCATACAGCGTGCGCCCTGAAGTTTCTGTTTTTCTTTATTTAACGGAATACGAAATTCGTTGAAATTCTGAATACGTTCCTTTGGCGGCAGAACTTTTGCCGTTTCTCTTTCATAATCTAAAAATCCAGTTGGCTTTCCCATTTCCTCATCCTCCTTAATGTTTCACGCCGATGCTCTCATAGAATGCTTCCATCTGTGCCTGCTGGCTGGTCAGACCTTTTTCCTCCAGCTTTGCACTTAAGGTGATCATTCTCTTGTACTCATCCGGAATGAGTTTTTTGAAGTGAGGCAGATAGGAATCAAAATCAGCCAGCACCTTCTTACCGATCTCGGAGCCTGTTGCTTCCACATGAGCTTCGATGAGATCACGAAGCTCTTTTTTATCATATTTATTATCCACTTTTTCAATGGAGATCATTGCTTTGTTGAGGTTTTTGTAAAGAACATTGTCTACATCAAGGACATAAGCGATACCGCCGCTCATACCGGCTGCAAAGTTCTTTCCGGTTTTTCCGAGGACTACCACACGGCCACCGGTCATATACTCGCAGCCGTGCTCACCAACACCCTCTACAACCGCAACTGCACCGGAGTTACGGACTGCAAAACGCTCGCCTGCCACACCGTTGATAAATGCGGTTCCGCTGGTTGCACCGTAAAGTGCTACGTTTCCGACAATGATATTATCTTCTGCTTTGTATGCAGCCTTTTCCGGAACCTTGACGATCAGCTTACCACCGGAAAGACCTTTTCCGAAGTAGTCATTGCTGTCACCGGTCAGTTTCAGGGTCAGCCCTTTCGGGATAAAAGCACCGAAACTCTGTCCGCCTGCACCTGTACAGTTTACAGTTACGGTATCCTCCGGAAGTCCATCTTTATGGTTTCTGGTGATCTCGGAACCAAGGATCGTACCAAATGCACGGTCTGTGTTGGTAACGTTTACATCTACAGAAACTTTTTCGCCCTTCTGGATGGCCGGTGCACATTTCTTAACCAGCACTTTTTCATCCAGAGTTTTCTCCAGATTGAAGTTGTATACAGCCTTCGGATCAAAAGTAACTTTGCCTTTACCTGCATATGGGTTATTGAGGATGGCACTTAAGTCAACTTTGCCTTTGTGCGGCTCCTGTACGCTGTCAGAAACTGTAAGAAGATCAGTACGGCCTACCATCTCGTCGATGGTTGCAACGCCAAGGCGTGCCATGTATTCTCTCAGTTCCTGTGCGATAAATCTCATAAAGTTCTCTACATACTCCGGTTTTCCACGGAATCTCTTACGAAGCTCCGGATTCTGGGTAGCCACACCAACCGGGCAGGTATCCAGGTTGCAGACTCTCATCATCACACAGCCCATAGTCACAAGAGGTGCTGTCGCAAAACCAAATTCCTCTGCACCGAGAAGTGCCGCAATGGCAACGTCACGGCCGCTCATCAGTTTACCGTCTGTCTCGATACGTACACGGTTACGAAGTCCGTTCATGATCAGTGTCTGGTGTGTCTCTGCAAGTCCAAGCTCCCACGGAAGTCCTGCATTGTGGATGGAACTTCTCGGTGCCGCACCGGTACCTCCGTCATATCCGGAGATCAGAACAGTCTGTGCTCCGGCTTTTGCAACACCTGCAGCGACAGTACCAACGCCAGCCTCGGAAACCAGTTTTACGGAAATGTCTGCATATTTATTTGCATTTTTCAGGTCATAGATCAGCTCTGCCAGGTCCTCGATGGAGTAGATATCGTGGTGTGGTGGCGGAGAGATCAGGCTGACTCCTGGTGTGGAATGACGGGTCTTTGCGATCCACGGATATACTTTCTTTGCAGGAAGATGTCCACCTTCACCAGGTTTTGCACCCTGTGCCATCTTGATCTGGATCTCTCTTGCAGATACCAGGTAACGGCTGGTAACACCGAAACGTCCGCTGGCTACCTGTTTGATTGCGGAGCAACGGTCATTGTCGGTTCCTGCGGAATCCAGACGCTCATCGCTCTCACCACCCTCACCGGTATTGGATTTTCCATGGAGATGGTTCATGGCGATGGCCAGTGTCTCATGTGCTTCCTGGGAAATGGAACCGTAGGACATGGCACCTGTCTTAAATCGTTTTACAATGTCGTCAACGCTCTCAACCTGGTCGATCGGAAGAGGCTTTTTTGCAAATTTGAAGTCCAGAAGACCTCTTAAGTTTCCATGACCTTCTTCGTCTACCAGTTTTGTATACTCTTTGAACATCTCATAGCTGCCCTGTTTTGTGGACTGCTGAAGAAGATGGATGGTGCGTGGATTGTATCTGTGCTCCTCGCCCTGACTTCTCATCTTGTGAGCACCCACACTGTCCAGTGTAAGGTCTGTGGCAAGTCCCAGTGGGTCAAATGCCTCAGAGTGGAGTTTTTCTACGTTATCCTCAATATCTTCCAGTGTGATTCCGCCTACACGGCTTACTGTTCCTGTAAAGTAGCGGTCGATCACATCCTTGGAAATTCCGATAGCCTCAAAGATCTGAGATCCCTGATAGGACTGGATGGTGGAAATACCCATCTTGGAAGCGATCTTTACGATACCGCTGATCACGGCATGGTTATAATCGTCAACTGCTGCATAGTAATCTTTATTCAGCATATGGGTATCGATCAGTTCATGGATGGTATCCAGTGCCAGATACGGGTTGACTGCACTTGCACCATATCCCAGAAGTGTTGCAAAATGATGAACCTCTCTCGGCTCACCGGACTCCAGGATGATGGCAAGGGAAGTACTCTTCTTTGTTTTTACAAGGTGCTGATGTACTGCGGAAACAGCCAGCAGAGACGGGATCGGCATATGGTTCTCATCTACGCCACGGTCAGAAAGAACCAGGATGTTTGCACCCTCACGAAAGGCTTTGTCAACTTCTACGAACAGACGGTCAATGGCACGCTCAAGCTTGGTACTCTTATAATATAAGGTAGAAATGGTCACAACCTTGAAGCCGTCTTTCTTCATGTTCTTGATCTTCATCATATCGGTGTTTGTCAGGATCGGATTGTTAATCTTAAGAACCTGGCAGTTCTCCGGATTCTGAACAAGAAGGTTTCCGTCTTTTCCTACGTATACACTTGTGGAAGTAACGATCTCTTCACGGATCGCATCGATAGGCGGGTTTGTTACCTGTGCAAAAAGCTGTTTGAAGTAGTCGAACAGCGGATAATGTTCCTTGGAAAATACTGCAAGCGGAGTATCATGTCCCATGGCTCCGATGCTCTCGGAGCCGTTTAATGCCATGTTCCGGATAGAAGTACGGTACTGCTCATAAGTATATCCGAATGCTTTCTGGAGACGTGCTCTCTCCTCCGGTGTATACTCGATGACTCTCTGGTTGGGGATCTTGATATCACGGAGCTGTACCAGATTGCTGTCCAGCCACTCACCGTAAGGCTGTTTTTTGGCATATTTCTCTTTCAGCTCGTTATCATCGATGACACGGCCCTGAACCGTATCCACCAGGAGCATTTTTCCAGGATGAAGACGTTCTTTTAATACGATCTTCTCCTCATCTACCGGAAGGACACCAACCTCGGAAGAAAGAATCATGTATCCGTCAGAGGTAATATAATATCTGGATGGACGGAGGCCGTTTCTGTCAAGAACAGCTCCCATCACATCACCATCTGAGAACAGAATGGACGCAGGTCCGTCCCATGGCTCCATCATGGTTGCATAGTACTGATAGAAATCACGTTTCTCCTGGGAAATGGTATCATTGTTTGCCCATGGCTCCGGAATGGTGATCATCACTGCAAGCGGAAGATCCATTCCACTCATAACCAGGAATTCCAGGGTATTGTCAAGCATTGCGGAGTCAGAACCATTACGGTTGACTACAGGGAGAACTTTGTGAAGCTCATCCTTCAGATACGGAGACTCCATGTTTTCCTCGCGGGCAAGCATCTTATCTGCGTTGCCGCGGATGGTGTTGATCTCACCGTTATGTACGATGAAACGGTTCGGATGTGCTCTCTCCCAGCTCGGGTTTGTGTTGGTACTGAAACGTGAATGTACCACTGCAATGGCAGATTCGTAATCCTGGCTCTGAAGATCGCCAAAGAATGTACGGAGCTGTCCTACCAGGAACATACCTTTGTATACAATGGTACGGCTGCTCATGGAAACCACGTAAGTATTGTCATTACTCTGTTCAAACTCACGGCGGGCAATGTAGAGCATACGGTCAAAGGCAAGGCCTTTTTTCACATCTTCCGGTTTTTTGATAAATGCCTGCATGATGCACGGCATGCACTCTCTTGCCTTATGTCCGAGGACCTCCGGGAAAACCGGCACTGTACGCCATCCAAGAAGTTCCAGCCCTTCTTTTTCTACGATGATCTCGAACATCTTCTTTGCCTGGGCACGTTTGATCTCATGCTGTGGGAAAAAGAGCTGGGCTACACCATATTCTCTCTCGCCACCGATATCAAAGCCCTCTTTCTTACAGACTTTCTTGAAGAATTTGTGGGAGATCTGAAGAAGGATACCGACGCCATCGCCGGTTTTTCCTTCTGCATCCTTACCTGCACGATGCTCCAGATTCTCTACGATCTTAAGAGCATTGGCAACAGTATCATGTGTTTTCTTTCCTTTTATATTAACAACGGCTCCGATGCCGCAGTTATCATGTTCGAATTCAGGGCGGTAGAGGCCCTGCTGCTGATTCTCTACTTCTCTCATTTTCTTCTCATCCTTTCATCGCAGTTTCTTCTGCCGTTTTTTTCTCAACTGCCGCCTGCACAAATCCACGGAACAGCGGATGTGCATGGTTCGGTCTGGATTTGAATTCCGGATGTCCCTGTGTTCCCACAAAGAACGGATGTCCGGAGATCTCGATCATCTCTACGATGTGTGCATCCGGGGAAGTCCCCACGATCGCCATTCCTTTTTCACTTAATTCTTTACGGAATGCGTTGTTTACCTCATAACGATGTCTGTGACGTTCCTGGATCTCTTTCTTTCCGAAAAGCTCATAGGATTTGGAGCCTTCGGCAAGTACACATGGATAGCTTCCAAGACGAAGGGTTCCGCCAAGGTCTTCCACGTCTTCCTGATCCGGCATCAGGGCAATGACCGGATGAGTGGTTTCCGGAGCCAGCTCAATACTGTTTGCATCTTCATAGCCAAGTACGTGGCGGGCAAATTCCACAATGGCCATCTGCATTCCAAGGCAGATACCAAGATACGGAATCTTGTGAACTCTTGCATACTGTGCCGCAAGGATCATTCCCTCGGTACCACGGTTTCCAAAACCTCCAGGAACCAGGATTCCATCTACAGAGTGAAGGGTCTGATCCAGGTTTTTTTCATTGAGTTCTTCAGAATCAACCCAAACGATATCCACCTTGGCACGGCAGGAAATTCCACCATGTTTCAGAGCTTCCACAACACTTAAGTATGCGTCATGGAGCTGTGTGTACTTACCAACCATGGCGATCTTCACGGTTTTGTCCGGGTGACGGAGGTTTTCTACCATATTCTCCCAGTCTGTGAGATCTGGTTTACGGTTCTCCAGTCTTAAGCTCTGCAGTACCACGTCTGCAAGTTTTTCTCTCTCCATTGCAAGAGGAGCTTCATATAAATATTCTACATCCAGGTTCTGAAGTACATGACTTACCGGCACGTTGCAGAACAGTGCGATCTTTCCGCGGATATCATCGGTAAGCGGATACTCACTTCTGCATACCAGAACATCCGGCTGGATTCCCATTCCCTGGAGCTCTTTTACGCTGGCCTGGGTTGGTTTGGTCTTCATCTCTCCGGAAGCACGGAGATATGGGATCAGGGTTACATGGATGAGAATTGCATTGTCATGTCCCACATCATGCTGGAACTGACGGATGGATTCCAGGAACGGCTGGCTCTCGATATCGCCGACCGTACCGCCGACCTCGATAATGGCAATTCTGTCTTCATCTGCGGATTTCGCTCTGTAAAAACGGCTCTTGATCTCGTTTGTGATATGCGGGATTACCTGAACCGTACCTCCGCCGAAATCGCCGTGACGCTCTTTCTGGAGAACAGACCAGTAAATCTTACCGGTAGTCACGTTGGAATTCTTGTCAAGGCTTTCATCAATAAAACGCTCATAATGTCCAAGGTCAAGATCTGTCTCTGTACCGTCATCGGTTACAAAAACCTCTCCATGCTGAATCGGGTTCATAGTTCCCGGGTCAATATTAATGTAAGGGTCAAACTTCTGCATGGTCACCTGATACCCTCTTGCTTTCAGAAGGCGTCCCAGTGACGCTGCGGTAATTCCCTTTCCAAGACCGGAAACAACTCCGCCTGTTACAAAAACATACTTTACTGCCATCTTCGATTTCCTCCTCCATTTTTGTGTTCCACAACAAAAAAGCGTCTGGAACAGGTCCCAAGGGGTGAGAATTCCCCTGTGGTATCCGTTCCTGACGCCTTTGTCAGTTATCTTCCATATAAAATATGGTTTACTATAAACTATTTTTTTTTATTTGTCAATAACAGATTTCCCTAGTTCTCCCGTACATTTCCGTGGGAGTTATTTCCTATGATATGTATGATATATGTGATCCAGGAATCTGCATTAACTCACCCGTCCTTATAAAAAACAGACGTTGATCTCAGAGGGAGATGTCTTTCCTCTGCAGTCACGTCTGTCTCTTTTTTTCATTTACCTGTATTCTGTTACAAAGCGTTCATCATGCAACCGCAA
>CAVEKJ010000095.1:0-6783 GCA_963616205.1 Prevotella sp. | reverse complement strand
CTGTACGATGATCTTTTTTACGTCATAAAATTCTATACAAGCCTTACTATTTTATATGACTGCTATCCAGGAAACATTTGGTGATACGTCACTATCAGAACTGTTTGCTACTTTGATGGCAAATCCTGTCGTAGTTACTGAGTAAAAATCGACAAAAGCACTAACATTTCCGTATTTATACATTTCCGTACCACTTCGAATGCAACATAGAACAGTAGGAATTTTTGAAAAAGGTTTTTTGAAGGTTATATTAATCTTTAACACACTATTTGCCGGAACGGTGACTAACTCGCTCAGCCCGGCTTGCAGGTTACTATTTAATTCATTAAGAGCTTGCAAAAGTGTCATCGTTCCCTGATTCAGTGCAAAGGTCTTCGATGTCAATTTTGTGAGGATAGCATCGGCGAGTTTTTCATAATCAATCAGTTTCTCTTCAGTTGCTCCAACTATCAGCAGCTGGTCCGAAGTTTCTGGTGCTGTTGTAACCGGTAATGCTGTTATATTCTGATCTGCCATATTAATTCTCCTTCCAAACTGTAATATGGTTTCCGGATCTGGTCGTAAGCTGTTTTCCAGATCTGGTCGTAAGGTTCAAAGTGTCATATGTAACAAAAGCCCCCACGCATACGCCGCCGAACTCATAATCTGAGTTATTGACTGTGATGCTATATCCATATCCAAGATAGTTTTCACCGGATTCTGTTTTCCTGTTCCAGGTATACCATCTCTCAGGATATGTTTTTGTAACATCTGTTCCATCTTTATAGACCACTGCATTCAAGGTGGTCGTGCCGTCGTTGATGGAGTTCTTGTTAGCACCTACAGTACCGTCAGCTCCAAGTCCCCAGAACTTGCAGTTTGTTGTTCCCTCTGGTGTTGTAACAAGTGGTGCACCTGTCTCAAGAGAAAGGTTTGTAACATCATCAACGATACCGATCGTAAATTTCTCTTTCTCAGTGTTCTCGTATACTGCTACGATCTGTGCAGGTGTTGTATCTTTGGAACCAAGTCCGTAACGTCCTGTGAAGATCTTAACATCGCTGAATTTGCTCTCACGAAGAGCTGCAACAACATCAAGATACAGAGGCTCGCCAAGTGCTCCTGGCTCTTTTGTTCTGTCAAGAACGGAGATCTGCTTAACTGTATCCGGAATCGCATCGATAAGAGCCTGTGCGCAGAATGGTCTGTAAAGACGAACTTTAACAACACCAACCTTCTTGCCAGCTGCCATAAGGTAATCGATTGTCTCCTCGATGGTATCGTTTACGGAACCCATAGCTACGATGATGTGCTCAGCGTCCTCAGCTCCGTAGTAGTTGAACAGTTTGTAGTCTGTTCCGAGCTTCTCGTTAACCTTGTCCATGTACTCCTGGACAACTGCCGGAAGAGCGTCATAATACGGGTTACATGCCTCTCTTGCCTGGAAGAAGATATCCGGGTTCTGAGCGGAACCTCTCTGACATGGGTGGTTCGGGTTCAGAGCACGGTTACGGAACTCTGCGATCGCATCCATATCTGCCATATCTTTCAGATCTTCATAGTCCCATGTCTCGATCTTCTGGATCTCATGAGATGTACGGAATCCGTCGAAGAAGTTGATAAACGGAACTTTTCCTTTGATTGCTGCAAGATGAGCAACCGGTGTAAGGTCCATGACCTCCTGTACAGAGGACTCGCAAAGCATTGCGCATCCGGTCTGACGACAGGCCATAACGTCGGAATGGTCACCGAAGATACAGAGTGCGTGGGAAGCAAGTGCACGGGCAGATACGTTGATAACTCCCGGAAGCTGCTCACCGGCGATCTTGTAAAGGTTCGGGATCATAAGCAGAAGACCCTGGGAAGCTGTGTAGGTTGTAGTCAGGGCGCCTGCTGCCAGAGAACCGTGAACAGCACCAGCTGCACCAGCCTCAGACTGCATCTCTGTAACCTGTACTTCCTGTCCAAAGATGTTCTTTCTTCCCTGAGTTGCCCACTCGTCTGTTGCCTCAGCCATTACAGATGAAGGGGTAATCGGGTAAATAGCAGCTACATCAGAAAAAGCATATGATGCATGAGCGGCTGCATGGTTACCATCCATGGTTTTCATCTTTCTTGCCATTTGTTAATTCCTCCTTAAAGGTTTGTTGAAAATATATTTTTAGGCTGTCTAGGGCCTAAAATTCCATTGGTTATTATAGCATAGATTCCCAGTTATGTCCATTTTCTTTCACTGTTTTTTGTATATTATCATGTACAAACGCCGTTATCTTTTTCACAAATAAAAAAAGAGCTGTTCGGAGATTTTTTTCTCCAAACTGCTCTCCTTATCATCTCATACGCTTGTTCCAACTCACATCCGGGAATCTACTTCTCCTCTTTTCCAAAAAGATCTTTCATGGATCTTCGCCGTAACATCATCCACAGCTGATCCTGAATATCCTTAAGCTCATCATGTGCATAGCAGGGAACTCCGTCCTGTCCGTTCCTCGGACATTCGCATTTTCCATTCATGCATTCAATGATGGACATATCCGGGTCTATCGCACTGTATATATCATATAATGACAGCTGTGCAGGATCTCTCTTCAGGGCATATCCGCCATGAACTCCACGGTATCCTTCTACAATCCCTGCAGTCTGAAGTTTCTTCAGTATCTTGTAGGCGAAGGGTGCTGTGATGGATTCCCTCTCGCAGATCTCACTGACGCTCAAACGCGTCTCCCCCATCAATGCGCGGACAACCCGCATCGCATAATCGCTTTCTCTGGTGATAAACATTTCTGACCTCTCTTCTGTTCAACTAAGCTGCTGATTTATGATAGTTTCCGCATTCCATCCAAACTGCCACGTTCCCGGGTGTTTCTACCGTGCCAGAGGATATCAGATCTCGGAACGCTTCCTTACCATATACGACAGTATAACGCATTTTTTCGCACAATAAAAGGTTATTATTTTCCTGTAATCCATGGATGATCCCCTGTTTTTCCCTTATTTAACCGAAAAAAGAAAAATACAGCTTGCAAATTTTCCAGTTTACGGTACAATAAGAAACGATTGTAATGCTGTCGTATGTAATTGAAGCGATATTTATTTAATGAAAAAAGAGGTATGATATGATTTCAGCAAACAACATCACACTGCGCGTTGGAAAAAAAGCGCTGTTTGAAGACGTTAACATCAAATTTACAGAGGGTAACTGTTATGGATTGATCGGCGCCAACGGCGCAGGAAAATCTACATTCCTCAAGATCCTTTCCGGCCAGCTTGAGCCTACCAAGGGCGATATCGTGATCACTCCCGGCCAGAGACTTTCCTTCCTGCAGCAGGACCACTTCAAATATGATGCTTATCCGGTTCTGGATACGGTCATCATGGGAAATGAAAGACTCTATCAGATCATGAAAGAAAAAGAAGCTATTTATGCAAAAGAAGATTTCACAGACGAGGACGGTATCCGTGCCAGTGAACTGGAGGGCGAGTTTGCAGAGATGAACGGATGGGAAGCAGAATCCGACGCTGCTACTCTTCTCAACGGTCTTGGTGTTGATACCGAGTTCCATTATACACAGATGGCAGACCTTACCGGTAGTATGAAAGTCAAAGTCCTTCTTGCACAGGCACTTTTCGGAAATCCTGACATCCTTCTTCTGGATGAGCCGACCAACCACCTGGATCTTCCTGCTATCGAATGGCTGGAAGAGTTCCTGATCAACTTTGACAATACTGTCATCGTGGTATCCCATGACCGTTATTTCTTAAATAAGGTCTGCACACATACTGCGGATATCGACTATGGTAAGATCCAGCTCTATGCCGGAAACTACGACTTCTGGTTTGAGTCCAGCCAGCTTCTGATCAAGCAGATGAAAGAAGCCAATAAGAAAAAAGAGGAGAAGATCAAAGAGCTCCAGGAATTCATCTCCCGTTTCAGCGCCAACGCTTCCAAGTCCAAACAGGCAACTTCCAGAAAGCGTGCCCTGGAGAAGATCCAGCTGGATGACATGCGCCCATCCAGTCGTAAATATCCGTACATTGACTTCCGTCCGAACCGTGAGATCGGAAACGAAGTCCTCATGGTAGAGAATCTCTCCAAGACCATCGACGGAGTAAAAGTCCTGGATAATATCTCCTTCACTCTTGGACGCGAAGACAAGGTTGCATTTGTAGGTGCCAACGAGCAGGCGATCACAACTTTCTTTAAGATCCTTACCGGAGAAATGGAACCAGATGAAGGAAATTACAAATGGGGTGTTACTACTTCCCAGGCTTATTTCCCGAAGGACAACACACAGGAGTTTGATAATGACCTTACCATCACAGACTGGCTGACACAGTACTCCGAGATCAAGGATGCCACTTATGTACGTGGTTTCCTGGGACGTATGCTCTTCCCTGGTGAAGATGGTGTAAAACGTGTCCGCGTTCTTTCCGGTGGTGAGAAAGTCCGCTGCCTCCTTTCCAAGATGATGATCTCCGGTGCCAACATCCTGATCCTGGACGAGCCGACCAACCATCTGGATATGGAATCCATCACTGCACTGAATAACGGACTGATCAAGTTCCCGGGCGTGATCCTGTTCACTTCCCACGACCATCAGTTTGTACAGACAACCGCCAACCGTATCATGGAAATCCTTCCTAACGGAAAAATGGTTGATAAGATCACAACTTATGATGAATATCTTGCCAGCGATGAAATGGCCAAGAAACGTCATATCTTCCAGGTTAACGAAGAGGACGCACAGGATAACTAAATCCTTCGTATCTGTATATGATATATTTCCCCTGCATCTGCTTTTTCAGGCAGACAGGGGATTTTTATTTACAAAAAAGCTTCTGCCGCAGATTCTTTGGATCTTTCTGCTGACAGAAGCTTTTTGGTTTATTCTTTTATCACTCCATGGTGATCGCGGCAAGTTTTCCCTGCGTTACTTCCAGGAGATCCCTAAACGGAACTTTTAAGGTAAGACCTACTCTTCCACCGCTTACATAGATCTCATCAAAATTTTCTGCGGACTGATCAAATACCACCGGATAATTCTTCTTCATTCCCAGAGGGCTGCAACCTCCGCGAATGTAACCGGTGATCTTTGTGAGATCTTTTACATGGATCATATCTACTGTTTTTTCTCCTACAGATTTTGCCGCCGCTTTACGGTCCACTTCCTTTTCGATTGGAACCACAAACACATAGTAGCCGCCGCTTTTCCCCTCCATGACCAGCGTTTTAAAAGACTGGTCATGAGGAGCACCTGTGATATCTGCACAGTGGATCCCGTCTATGAATTCTCCACAGTCATATGCAATAGCCTCATATTTTACTTTTTTGCGGTCTAGCATTCTCATTGCGTTTGTCTTGGCTTCTTTTCCCATTTCTGTCACTCCTCAAGTTTTTTCAGTCGTCTTCCCATTCATCAAGATCATCCAGATCCAGATCGTTCAGCAGATCCGGATCATCTCTGCGGCGTCCGTATTCTTCCTGTTCATCGTAATCCGCCATATTTTCGATATCCATCCGGCGTCTTCGCTGCTGCTGTTTTTCAAAATCTTCGTATGTATCACGGTTTTCCAGATCATCATAGCGGTCATTTTCTTCGTAATCTCCATGATCTGTTGGATCATCATAACGGGATCTGCTTCCTGTTCCTGAATTTCGCCGCTCCCCGGAGCTACTGTTCCGGCTGTATCTGCGACCGCTTCTGTCCTCGGAAGAATAACTCCTGCTGTTTCTGCCGGAGGATCTGTTTCTTCCGGATGTTCCCGATGCACTTCTTCTTTCCGTGGAACTGCTTCTGGTGTTTTTTCTGTTATCCGAACTGTTTTTTTCATTTCCGGATCTTTTCCGCCTGTCAGCAGACTCTCTCTCTTTTCTGTCGTAGTAACGTTCCTCGCGGTCTGGGCTCTTGCGGGAACGTCTTCCCTTCCGGCTGTCCCGTTCATCCGCCTCTCTGTTTCCGGATATCTTTTTGCGGTTATCCTGGTCATGATCTGACGGATATTCACGGTCTGATCTTCCTCTGTTGTTTCTTCCGAATCTCTTAGTCTCCGGTTCCTCTGCCGGGACCTCTTCATCCTCTTCTTCGTCATCTTCCTCCTCGTACCGGTCTTTGTTGATGGCAAACTGGATCAGCATACCGAGGATCACAATTCCTGCAGCCATGCCCACTCCATATGGAAACTGCGCAAGTCCGGCGATCTTTGCGATGGAAAATCCGGCCAGAACACCTCCCAAAAGACTGGTCCCGATGATGATCACACCTTTTGCATAACGCATAGCCAGCACTCCCAGACCCACACCAATAAGGATACACAGGAAAAAGGAAAAAGAACTGGTCGGATGGACCAGATAAATACTAAGGGAAATTCCAATACCAAATCCCAGAACAAAAATTCCTGCTCTGTAAACCAAAAAAGAAACAACAGCCAGGACGATACCAAGTCCCGCCATTGCACCTGCGATCACCATTTTATCCTGGACACCGGACATATAAGTCACTGCAAAACCCGTTCCTGCACCGATGATAAATCCAAAGATCATCATCCAGAACCGGAGGATGCGGTATCCCAGGATACAGTTCAAAAGTCCGAATACACAGAGAACGCCGTATACGACCACCATAAGCTGACTGATCTGTTCCATTCCTCCTGCTCTCTGCAGAATGTCAAAAACTCTTGACAGCATATCCATATTCATATCTTACTCCTCTCTCTCCAAAGCTTCCGGAAATCCCCTCACCGGATGCTTCAGAAAATAAAATATATGGTATAAAAATTATCCATCACTCCATAATGGTATTCCAC
>CAVEKJ010000094.1:0-6783 GCA_963616205.1 Prevotella sp. | reverse complement strand
GCTCTCTTCTTCTCTTAAGTACACCTGTTTCCGATATGCTTCCCTGTCGCTGATCTTTTCACTTTTTACCATAAGATCTACAGCCATGTCCAGAGCTTCGGATTTGGTCTTCGGTGCCGCATCCAGCGATATGCTTCGTTTGTCAATCAGATCTGTGATTCTCATCTTCCCTTCTCCTTTCTTATTTACCCCTCTGTTACCTGTTTATATACCGTCTGAATTTCTTCCTTTGTGGCAAGATTTTCAGAAAATGCACTTGCGCTTCCTGCGGAAATTCCCATGTGGAAGGCATATTCGTAACCCTGTTTTTCCATCCAGCCTGCCATGAAGCCTGCTACCATGGAATCTCCGGCTCCTACGCCGTTTACCAGTTTTCCTTTTGGCGCCGGTTTCTCAAATACCTGTCCGTCTTCCGCTACCAGGACAGCGCCCTCGCCGGCCATGGAGATCAGTACGTTTCTGGCACCTTTTTCCTGGAGTTTCTTTCCGTAAGGGATTACATCCTGACGGGTCTTGAGTTCGACTCCGAAGATTTCTCCCAGTTCATGGTTATTCGGTTTTACAAGGAACGGATGATATTTCAGAACATTTACAAGAAGATCTTTTGTCGCATCCACAACGATCATTACACCTCTTCCGTCCAGTCTTTTCATGATCTTTTCATACATGTCATCCGGCATGGAGGACGGAATGCTTCCTGCCAGGAAAAGCACATCTCCTTCTTTCAGTGTGTCGAGTTTTTCCATCAGCTCCTGAACTTTTTCTGCGCTGATCTCCGGGCCCATTCCATTGATCTCGGTTCCGTCAATGGATTTCAGTTTCAGGTTGATCCTGGAAACACCTTCCGGAATCTTGATGAAATCGGATCTCACTCCCATTTCCTTAAGTTTTCTTACGATCTCATCTCCAACAAATCCTGCCATAAATCCAAGGGCTGTATTCTCAATCCCAAGGTTCATCAGCACGGTGGAAACATTGATTCCCTTTCCGCCCGGAAGCATCAGCTCGGAGCTGGTCCGGTTGGTAAGTCCAAGCTTGAAGTCCTCTACGGAAACGATATAGTCCAGAGACGGATTAAACGTAACGGTACAGATCATTTTTTTCTCCTCCCTATATTTGTTAAGCGATTCATCCTGTTCTGCAGGTTTCTGACCGCTTTTTGTTGCTCCTCATTTGTTGAACTTAGTATACTTCCAAATTCATTCAAAGTCAATCAAACTACTTCACAAAAATCGTGACTGATTTTGGTTGAGTTTGCACAAAAAAAGTGCATCAGCCTTAGTATTTCCAGGTTGATACACGGTTATTCTTGATCGTCTTGGTCATATTCAATCAAATTCTGTTATAATTCTATGTACCATTCCGAATTCCTGTTTATACTTCCGTCATCTTCAGGTGCATTTCATAGCCAACTGAATATTCATATTCTATTACCTATTCCTAAATGTGATATTCTTGCAATAGACATTCATCTGATTTATTTCTTATTCACGGTCTCCTGAACCATATCCTGATATTTTCTCATCAGCTCTTTTGTCACCTTATCTTCCTCAAACCGGATTCCTCCGATCTGGCGTACCGGCATGATCCCCATCAGGGAATTGGTGACAAAACATTCCTGATACCATTTCAGATCCTGAACATAGATATCTGTTTCTTCCACATCTTCTGTCTCACATATGTATTCCCGTAGGATTCCCGGCAGAAGTCCGCAGCTGATCTCCGGCGTACAGATCACGCCATTTCTCACAAAAAACACATTGCTTACTGTCCCTTCTGAGATCTGTTTCCTGGTATTCAGAAACAGCCGTTCATCCATCCCTGCTGCTGTGGCATTTCGTTTTTCTAGGATGCAGTCCCCGTAGTTCATGGTTTTGTGGTATACCAGTGGAGATGTTTCATTGCGTTTCACCTCACTGATATCCAGGGAAAAACCCTTCTCATATTTTTCCGGTGTATAGTGATTGGCGCGAAGTGAGTAAACTATATTTTCCTTTGTGAGCATGATCTTCAGCGCACAGTGTTCCAGGCCGCCAAATTCTTTCTGCACTTGTGTAAGTGCCTTCTGTTCTTCCAGATACTCCCTGATCTTCCCGGCTGTGATTCCCCGCTCCGACGGACTTCCCAGCTTCAGGAAGTCTGCTGCACGTTCCAGTCTTTTGAGATGTTTTTCCAGAAGTATGGGGGTTCCCTGTTCAATTCCTATGGTCTCAAATGCTCCCAGGCCGAACTGGAAACATTCGTCTAATGTTATGTTCATATACGCCCTCCTTGTGAAATGTTCCTGTCAGATCTTCAGACCTGTCAACAGAACTTTTTCTTCTCTGCTTTCATTGTTCTGTATAACCTTCTACTGCAACGCATCCAGGATCGCTTTTGCCTTCTGCAGCGTTTCCTCATACTCAAATTCCAGATCCGATTCCGCTGTGATCCCACCACCCACGCCAAGATGATATTTCCCATCCTTATGAAGAGCTGTACGGATCACGATGTTAAAATCGCAGCTTCCATCCAGCGTCAGATAACCGATGGAACCTGTATAAAGATTCCGTTTCCCATGTTCCAGCTCGTCAATGATCTCCATGGCACGGTATTTTGGTGCACCGGTGATCGAGCCGCCGGGGAATGTAGCCTCCAGAAGATCCATGACATTTTTCCCATCTTCCAGTGTGCCTTCAATATCGGATACCAGATGAAAAACTGTGGCATATGCCTCCACGGTAAAAAGCTCGGTTACTTTCACACTTCCCGGTGTGCATACCCGGTTCAGATCATTTCGTTCCAGATCCACGATCATCAGAAGTTCACTCTTATCTTTGCCGGAATCTGCAAGTTCCTGGCGGAACATTTCGTCTTCCTCAGGCGTTGCGCCACGTTTTCGTGTCCCTTTTATTGGACGGGTGTTTACATGACGGTCTTTCATTTTCAGAAAGCGCTCCGGAGAGGCACAAACGATCTGGTAATCTCCAAAATCCAGATATCCTCCAAAAGGAGAAGGATTGTTTTTCCGGAGATCATAAAAAACATCCAATGGCTGTTTGGTACTTTCGATAGTCAGCTGCTGTGTCATATTGGCAATGTAGATATCACCTTCTATAATATACTGGATCATACGATCTACGGCCTGTTTGTATTCTTCTTTTTCGAAGTTTGGATGGATCTGGATCTCAAATTCCTCACGGTGAGAATTTTCCCCGTCCATTTCGTTTCCGGATTGCTTTTTTTCTCCGGTTTTCAGTTCTTCCTGTTTGCCCATTTCTGTAAATTCCCGGATTGCTTTTTCCATCGCCTGAATCTGTGCTGTGGTATCTTCGTTGATCCCATTTGCCACAAGATACGTCCTTTTTTCCTGGCAGTCCTCCACAACAAAACAGTCATAAAACGTCAGAACCGCCTCCGGAATGGTCACGAGATCTTTTTCCCCGGATGGTACGCCCATCTGTTTTCTTCCGTAATCATAGGAGAAATAGCCTATTGCTCCGGATACAATAGGAAGTCCGCTGTCATTTTTGTCCTCATGAGTATTTAAGTATTCCCTCATGTAGTCTTCGAATGTTGTCTCTGTCTCCATTTTTCCATTGATGGTAAAAGTCTCTCCATCTTTTACCAGTTTCAGATAGGGACATCTTCCAATGATGGAATAACGTCCCAATTCATTCACAAGGGAAGAATCCAGAAATGCTGCTCCTGGTTCCTTCTCGTAGATCCGGAAGATGTCCACTGCCGGGATATATGGGGTCAGTTCTTTTATGATTCGCTGATTTTTGTACATGTTTTTACTCCTGTATGTTCCCGGTTTTCTCTGTGCAACAGATCTGATATCTGTACTGCATCCTGTAATATTCTCATGCATACAGACACACTGCATGCACTTCCGGGTTATTTTTTATTTAAGCAGTTTTCTCTTCTGCCAGTTCTCCATCCTTCTCCTCCTGAAAATCCTCTGCGATCTTACAAAAATTCTCAAGAAGCTCATGGCCATATTGCGTAAGAACTGCTTCCGGATGAAACTGCACGCCATATAACGGTAGTGTTCTGTGGGAAATTCCCATCACTGCTCCGTCATCGGAAACCGCATCTACCTGATATTCGTCCGGAATGCTGTCTTCCCGGACGATCAGGGAATGGTATCTTGTCACTTTATATTGTTCCGGCAGACCGGCGAACACACCGGTTCCGTAGTTGTGTATCTCTGTTACTTTTCCGTGCATGGGGCATGCTCCTTTTTCTACTACTGCTCCTGCGCAGTGGCCGATAACCTGATGCCCCAGACAGACACCAAGGATCGGGATCCTTCCCTGAAATCTTTTTACCGTATCTACACAAAGTGCCGCATCCCAGGGGCGCTTCGGTCCAGGTGAGAGAATGATTCCTTCCGGGTTCAGCGCTTCCAGTTCCTCTAAAGTGATCTCATCGCAGCGTTTGACCAGGATGTCTCTTCCCAGTTCCTGAAAATATGCCTTCAGATTATATACAAATGAATCAAAATTATCGATCATGACATACATGTTTTTCCCTCCATACAGAAAATAGATATTTACAAGTCACTTTACTGTTTATGCTTATATTACTACTTATATATAAAAAAAGGGATAACGCTGTCATGCCAAAAAGACATGCACAGTCGTTATCCCTTACGGTCCGTAATCTGTACGTTCAATATAAATTGTACTGCTGATTATTTCTGTTTCTTGGTTTCCTCATAGTGGTGGATGTCTGCAAGTACTACGTTTACATCAAGTCCGTGTACCATGCAAGCTTCCTCAAGAGACTCACCGATAGAAGACGGGCAGCCGATGCAGTGCATTCCTTCCTGCATAAGAATGTATGCGATCTTCTCATCGTATGCAAGCATTTCGCCCATTGTTGTTTCCTTTGTGATTTCCATGATCTATGTTCTCCCTTCTGGATCTTCATTTAACCGAATCAGTTAAGTCCCCGGTTTCAATCGCAATAAGCAATGGATGGAGACTTGCCTGTATCCGCTTATATCGGAAGCACGGTTTCCCGGTACTTTCCGCAGTTATAATACCATTATAACTGTATCTTCTGTAATTGCAAGCCCAAATTTATTCTTTCATTTTCCATACGAACGGTCAGACAGCAGTTTCCTTATTTTCCCTGTTCCACTTTTTCACCACATAGATATAATAGGGGATCAGAGGAATCAGCGCCGCGATCCATGCTGCCGGATCTGCCAGGCATACACCTGCAAAACTTGTTTTTCCGGCGACAAACATGACGATCAGAGTTCTTGCTACCAGCTCAAACACCCCTCCGAGCATAGGCACCACTCCATATCCCAGTCCCTGCAGGCCGTTTCTGTAGAGAAAAATACTTCCAAGGAACGGATATGCCCAGAACACTGTGTGAAAATAAGTGACCGAAACGTTGATCACATCCGTCTGAGAAGGATCAATAAACAGCCAGGTCATATATTTTCCAAAGAAAAATACAAGCACCATGGTGATCACACTCCATCCAAGGATCAGAAACTGGGTATAGCGCATTCCTTCTTTTACACGGTCCATTTTTCCGGCGCCACTGTTCTGTCCCACATAGGTTGCGATGGTCGCACCAAAGGCCGCAAATACGGTCACAATAATATTCTGAAGTTTTCCTGCCGCAGAAAAACCTGCCATGTATACAGAACCGTAAATATTTACCGCTCCCTGCACGATAATGGTTCCAATGGCTGTGATCGAAAACTGCAGTCCCATAGGAATACCAAGTGCCAGAAGATATTTAAAACTGGTAAACGAAACCTGAAAATCTTCTCTTTTCAGATGCAGGATCGGGAACTTCTTAATAATATAAATCAGGCAGCAAACTGCTGAGATCGCCTGTGCGATGACTGTAGCATAAGCACATCCTTCCACTCCCATTCCACATTTTACGATCAAAACAATGTCCAAAAATACATTGATCACTGCTGAAATGATCAGGAAATATAAAGGAGACCTGGAATCTCCCAGTGCACGTAAGAATGCTGCCAGTGAATTATATGCCGCTGTTACCAGCAGACCTGCATAAATGATTCCCATATATCCCTTCACAGAATCCATCAGATCTTCCGGCGAATTCATCAGCCGCAGGATCGGTTCATTCAGGAACTCCAGTCCAATGGTCATCACAATGGCAAACGCTGCTGCCAGATAAATGGACATGGCTACATAATGGCGCATCTTGTCATATTGTTTTGCCCCAAACCACTGGGACACCAGAATGGCAAAACCACTGCTCAGTCCGTTAAGCCATCCGGTAACAAAAAACATCAGCGAACCGGTACTTCCGATGGCAGCCAGTGCATCCACTCCCAGAAACTGTCCCGCAATAATGGAATCCGCAATGTTATAAAACTGCTGAAAAACATTTCCAAGACACATAGGGATCATAAACCGGATGATCAGGCTCACCGGATTTCCCACGGTCATATCATTGGTCTTATCTTTCCCCACCTTCGTAAAACCTCCCTCAAAAATATGTATTACTTTTCTTTTTTGAAAACGATCAGCTTACTGATCACATAGTTCAGCACGATCACAATTACCTGGGCAGCCAGCTTTACTGCCATGCTGTTAAACTTAAGCCATGTAATAAATACCGCAAGGATCGCTTCCTCCACAACCAGGGTAAAGAGTCTTCCACCGAAAAATGAAGCCATCTGCTTTAAGAATCCTGCTGCTGAGTTCACCTGCCCGTCAAATACCCAGGTCCTGTTTGTAAAATACTGAAATAATACGCAGACTACCCAGCAGATCACATTGGCAATCAGCGCATTCA
>CAVEKJ010000093.1:0-6826 GCA_963616205.1 Prevotella sp. | reverse complement strand
GGGCAAGTGTTGCCACATCCGCCGGAAGTCCGTTGGAAATCTCCAGTGCCTGCTTGCCGGAACCGCCATGGGACTGGATCACGTCTACTGTCTGTCCTGTTTCCTCTTTCCAGTAATCTGCAAAGATCTTATTGTATGCCTCATAAAATTCTCTGGTTGGATCATAGGACACATTGATGATCTCCACATGATTTTTATCCTTTGTATTGTTTCCCGATACTGCAAAAGTCCCTGCCAGTACCACTGCTGCCAGTGCGATACAGACACCTGCGATGTGTTTTCTTTTCATGATCTATGTACTCCTTTACTGCCCAGAGGCAAGTCCCTGCCCACTGTTTATTGCCTGTTTGAATTGAATACATTAAACCATATTATCCCCATTAATTAAATAGGAATATGTGAAAACGTTTTCAGTCAGACCAATCTGCCAACAAGCATATCCGCAATACTCAGATACAATAATCGCTCCACATACTATCCTCCACACTGCTGCAGCTGTTTCGGATCACCAATCTGCCTTCCAGCTCCATTCTCACCACACCGGAATGCCCGCCTTTCAGCCGGTCCAGCAGCAGATACAGTGCAAATTTTCCCATATCTTCCTTCGGCAGGCTCACGGTTGTCAGCATCGGCTTGGTAAACTGTGCCTCCTGGATATCGTCACTGGATATGATGGATGGCATATAATACCGGTTCCGGAATTTATTCAAACACTTCAGCATTCCGATGGCCGAAATATCATTGGCACAGTAAATTCCTGTAGGCATGTCATCAGACTGGAGGAATTTTTCCATAGCCTCATATCCTTCGGCCTCGGTCTGCTTTGTCTCGATGACATACTCCGGGATCACATCCAACTCATGCTTCTTCAGCGTTTCCAGATACCCGTTGTACCGTTCCTCACTGTGGCACATTCCAACATAACCGATGTTTTTGTGCCCCAGAGAGATCAGATACTCCACTGCCGCTGACGCAATCTTTTTTCCATCGCAAAGCACTTCATCCACTTCATAATTGGTAGAATTCCGGTTCACCGACACTACGCTCTTATACTTCTTATTCAGTTTTTTCAAAGCGTCCTTATTACATCTGCCGATGATGATCAGGCCGTCCCGCTTCCCGTCCACTTCTTCATACATCCCATCAATCAACCGGTCCAGATTCTCCCTGCGGCACTTCCGGTCATCGGAAAACACCGACATATACCATACTTTGGAAAGAATGCAGTTCTTATCATGGATCTCACTTTCGATCACCCGCAGCAGCTCCGCAAAAAACGGATCGGTCGTGGAGGAATCGGTTCTTGTCATCAGGATATTGATGTACCAGGTTTTCTCCTGCTTTGCGGAAACGCCTTTTTTCAGATTCCGGGCCGCCTCATTGGGTACATAATTCATTTCGATGGCTGTTTTCCATATCTTATCCCGGAGCCCGGGAACGGAACATTTATAATTGGGGTTATTCAAAACTCTGGAAACTGTTGCCGGAGAAACCCCTGCTTTTTCTGCGATCTTCTTAATGGACATGTACCTTTCCCCTCCCTGAAAAAAATTCCTCTGCTCACTGACATCCGTAAGGTCTGTAGTCGTGTTCTTCTCTTATTCCTTATTTCATACTAACTAAATATGGTTTATATGATAATGACTGTGATAAAAAAAGTCAATCTTATTTTGTGAAAACGTTTTACGGCCCTTCCCGCTTTACACCATACTTTCCCCATAGTAAAATATGTGTAATCAATAACTTTAAAATTTCCCACCTGTCATTGTCACACAACATTGCCGCACAATATTGTTGTATGCTTAAACAGGAACTGCCAAAAGGAGGCCTATGTAAATGGAACTGCGACAGCTGAAATGTTTTCTCGCCTGTGCCAGGAACCGTTCCCTGACACTTGCCGCCGAAGAATTATATACAACACAGCCACATGTGAGCATGATCATCCGGTCTCTGGAGCAGGAACTGGGAACCCCGCTTTTTACCCGAAAAGCCAGAGGCGTGGAGCTCACCGAAGCCGGAAAAAGGATCTACTCTTATGCAGTGAACACCGTCCGAAACGCCGAAGCCATCCAGGCATTAGCCCAACAGCCGGAAACTCCCCTCCTGCGTATCGTATCCAATTCCAGCAGCCATATGGCCCTTCTTCTCACCCATTACTACCTCCAGCAAAAAGAAGACCTGCAGATTGAATACCGGGAATGTGGCATCGAAGAAATGATCCAGCGGATCTCCGACGGCGTAGATGACCTTGGCTTTCTTTTTGTGCCAGATAACCGAAAGTCTGTACTGAAACATATGATTGACCGCCGTTTTCTCGAATTTGTCCCGCTTCTCACTTCAGACCTTGTCCTTTATGTACGGAAAGAGCACCCTCTCGCCGGCCGGAAAAGCATCCGCCCCGAGGAACTTTCCAATATGAAATTCATTCAGCTGGATGACGACTTTTTTTCCGTGGAAGCCATGCTTGAAGAATCTTTTGCCTTTGGGAAAAATCCCGGCTGCCTTCCAAAAGTCGTCACAACCAACAGCAGCAGCCTGATGATCCGTATGCTGGAAAATACAGATCTCGGCAATGTAGGCAGCTACTGGCTCAGCGAAATGTACCGCCAGAACGATTTCGGGCGGCTGCGTATTGAAGGTCTGGAACAGAAGATCTCTTTTGGTTATCTGAAATATCAGGGACGGCCTCTCCCTAATCACCTTACGGACTTTCTTTCTTTTCTGGAAGGTGCACTGGAGAAAGATCACAAAGAAATATAACATTTCGTTATATCTAAGATATAAAAATACGGAAATATCCATAAACTTTCCTATATGATATGCTGTTAGTAGAAACAAACACAATTGTTTATAGCTTCTGCTCGATTCATATACAGGAGAATCTTTATGGATATTTTTAAATGCAAAAATGCCGAAATTCATATGGAAAATGGCCCCATCGGACGGACTCTTCTGCTTTTTTCCGGCCCTATCCTCCTTTCTCAGATTCTTCAGCAGATGTACAGCATCGCAGACTGTATGATCGTAGGTCATTTTGGAGGCGGAAACGGGCTTGCGGCAGCCGGTGAGGCAGCTCTGATCCTTTCTGTGATCATCAATTTCTTTGTAGGATTTTCCACTGGTGTCAGCGCCATCACAGCTGCAGCTTTTGGATCTTTCCATTACAAAAAATTAAGCCAGGTTCTTCATATGGTAATTACCTTAAGCCTGATCCTGGGCGCTGTTATGACCGCTGTGGGAATCCTCTTTTCCGGCAGTTTTCTCCGATGGATCAACTGCCCGGATCAGGTCCTGGCCCCTGCAAAAACTTATCTCAATATCTGCATGCTGGGAATCATCCCCCAGTTCCTCTACAATATGGGAAACGCACTCCTCCGGTCTCTTGGAAATACAAAAGAACCGCTTTATTTCCTTACTTTATCCTCCATCATGAACCTTGCTCTGGACGTACTTTTTGTTGTGGGTGCAGGAACCGGTCTTGCCGGGGCAGGAGCTGCCACCGTGATATCCCAGTGGTTCCTTGCCCTCCTGATGGTTCGAAAAATGACCCGGCTGGACGATGCCTACCGACTTCGTTTCTCCGGTCTTCTTAACGGATGGAGCCAGCTTTTTGAAATTGTCCGTACCGGTCTTCCGTCTGGTATGCAGGCTGTGTTTATGAGTATTTCTTCTATTGTGATCCAGTACAGCATCAACGCTTTTGGTGCCGATGCAGCCGCTGGTATGGTCGTTTTTGCCAGAGTGGAAGGATTTCTCTATTATCCGGCTTTTGCTTATGGCATGGCACTTACCGGATTTATCGGCCAGAATTACGGTGCCGGCCGTATGGACCGTGTAGAGGAAGGCATGAAAAAAAGCATTCTCACGCTGACCACTTTTACCGTAGCTGCCGGGCTGATCCTCATGGCTGCTGCTCCGGCCGTGCTGAAACTTTTCACCCCGGACCCGACCATTGCAGCCAATGGCAGAGATGCCATCCTGTGTATTTTTCCTTTTTATTTCCTCTATTCCATCAATCAGGTTTATATCGGCGGCCTGAAAGGACTTGGAAAAACAGGATTTCCCATGCTGTGCTCCCTGATCTGTTACTGCATCTTCCGTGTATCCTGGTGCCAGATCCTGCTGCCATTCATCTGGAACATCCGGGTCATTTATTTCAGCTACGATGCAAGCTGGATCATTATGATCGTCCTGCTGGTTTTACAGTATCGAAAAGTGTACCGTCACCTTGTTCCTGACGCTGTTTTTCCGAAGAAAAATCTCCGCGTCCACCATATGGTGTAAAAGCATCTCACATTTCATCCCACAAAAGTAAAAAAACAGGGGCTGTCCGTAACAGACAGCCCCTGTTTGATCTGAAAATTATTTTACAGTCACCGTAACAACATAAGATTTTTTGCCTGCTCTTACAGTAATCTTTGCGATGCCTTTTTTCTTTGCAGTGATGATTCCGCTGCTGGTTACTGTGGCAACCGCCTTGTTGGATATTGTATAAGTGATCTTATCCTGACTGGTGATCGGATTTAATACCGGTTTCAGAGTCAGTTTTTTGCCCTTCTGTAAAGTCACTTTTGACTGCAGTCCTGTGATCCTTGAAGTAGCGATCTTCTTGCTCTGGACTTTAACTGTCAGAATTGCTTTTTTGCCACTCTTTAAGGTAACAGTGATCTTTGCGGTTCCGTTCTTTTTCTGTGCACGGATCACGCCGTTCTTATCCACCGTTGCAATGGTTTTGTTGTTGGAAACCCAGGACTTCACAGCGTCACCTTTTGCCATTGTGACTTTTACTGCTTTTGTTGTCTGTCTCTGCTGAAGTGTGATGGAAGTTACATTCAGTTTGATGATTGGCTTCAGCACACTGCCAACTATTCTGTACTCCACTTTTTTGCACACAGAGCAGATCCTTCTCTGTTTCTGTTTTGCTTTGATGGTGACATCGGAAACTTTCACCCATTTACCGAATTTATGACCGGTCTTTTTGATCACTTCTGTCTTTGTGTCTTTGCATACACTGCAGGTATACGTCTTCACGCCGTTGGCTGTGCAGGTTGCTTTTTTGGTGATCACGCCATTGTCATATTTATGGCCGATTGCCGGTGTGATGGTTTCTTTTGTGTCGCCGTGTTTTTTACAGGTTTCTGTTTTCTTTCCATCGGTCGTACAGGTTGCTGCTGTATCAGAAGTTACTTCCCAGATACAGTCACTGTACTCTGCAGTTATCTCCGGATCTGCCTGATCTGCATATACGTGGATGTAATAAGTTTTTCCCTCTTTCAGGTAACATTCACCAATATACTGGCAGTCATCAGCCGGATCCTCACCTTTAATCTCACCGTACACATGACCGTTTGCGATCATAAATCTGTAAAGATTGGTTCTTGTCGGAACAAATTTCAGTGTAACGATCGTTTCTTTCTCTGCTTTCAGTGCAGTCTTTTCACCAAACTTCAGCACCTGTACCTGATCCCAGGAAGCTGCATCCAGCTTAAAGCTCACCTGATATTTTCCAAGTTTTGCATAAGCCATGCATGTTCCATCCTCAAGCCATTTTACACTACCAAAATGAATGTATCTTCCGGAAGAATCTGTGCTTCCATAGGTAATGGTTTCTGTACTTCCATCTGTGTAAAGTGCCTTCACCTGCATGCCAGCCAGAGAAACTGCATTTACATCATTTGGAAGGCAGGTTGTCTTATCCGGTGCTTTGACCAGTTCCAGGCCTTTCAGATTTTTCTTTGCTTTCTGAACGCGGAAAATTCTGTCTGTTACACCTTTCATACCATATGTACGGATAACATAAGTTTCGCCGGCTTTCAGCTGTACAGAGTATGTATTTTCGCCCTCATATGTTGCTCCGAGACCCGTTAATCCCCATACTGTACTGTAAATCCTTCCGTATCCGAAAATACCGTCAGAACTTCCTGTGTTTGCTTCTTTATTTGTGGAAAAAATGTATTCGCCATCTGTTGCAGGTGTAAAGCGATAATACTTTTCCCCTTCTACGATCGTGGTATCTGTAGCTTCTTTCGCCTCATCCATAGCTGCGATACCTTTTGCTTTTATCTGCTTCTGCAGCTTTTCCTGTTTCTGACCTGGCAGATTATACCGGATCGTTGCAGTATAGAGCACTTCTTTTTCCTTAACAGAAGGCTGTGTGTCCTGTGAAACATCTGTATACAAAGTATTTCCATGATCATCCGTTCTGTTGAACCAGCCTGTAGTTGCGGATGTTCCATCTTCATAGATCAGTTTCAGATCACTGTAATTTCTGATGTCATCAAAAAGTGTCAGCTGATCCAGATCTACGCCTTCTTTTGCAACGATCTCGAAGTCTTTGATCTGTAATACTGCGATCTTGTGGAAATGGATCTTGAAAGCACCAGATTCGCTTTCACTGTACAATCTCGGATAATAGGTATAGGTTTTACCTTTCTCCAGTTTGTAAACAAGCTTAAAGTTACTGTTTTCTCCACTGTCATCATCGGTTGCGATCTCGGCGCCGTCACAGGCCAGAGACACATAAGTATCCATCCTTGTATCATTCAGATAAGAAGATGTCATCTCATAATATCCATCTTCCGTTGGCGTAAAGGTACAGGGAATCGCTTCTCCCTTATACATGATCGCTTTTTCCATGCCATCTGTAAGCTGGAGGCTCTTTACTTCTTCCGGTGTCTCTGCATTGGCATATTTGTTGACGATCTTGATCTTGTCGTCTGCTGCGCTGGCAACTGTAACAAGGCAGGTCTCACCCTTTTTCAGAGTGATCTTTTCTCCCATCTCATTGTATCCATTGTCAGCATCCTTATAAAACCGAACATCACTC
>CAVEKJ010000092.1:0-6910 GCA_963616205.1 Prevotella sp. | reverse complement strand
ATCCGGAAGCATGCCCGGGACCACAGGATTCCAGTTACCTGTTTGACAGATTCATGAAGATGATGGGAGGAGAGAAATAATGCCAAGGAATAAGGACATAAAAAAAGTACTTGTGATCGGCTCAGGTCCGATCGTAATCGGCCAGGCAGCAGAGTTTGACTATGCAGGAACCCAGGCATGCCGCTCCCTGAAGGAAGAGGGCATGGAGGTTGTACTTTTAAACTCCAATCCTGCTACCATCATGACAGATAAAGACATCGCAGACAGAGTTTACATCGAGCCTCTGACTGTTGAGGTCGTAGAGCAGCTGATCCTCAAAGAGAAACCGGACAGTGTACTTCCTACACTGGGCGGCCAGGCAGGACTGAACCTTGCCATGGAGCTTGAGGAAAAAGGCTTCCTGAAAGAGCATAATGTACGCCTCATCGGTACTACAGCAGCTACCATCCGTAAAGCTGAGGACCGTCAGGAGTTCAAAGACACCATGGAGAAGATCGGCGAGCCGGTTGCAGCATCCAAGGTCGTTACAACAGTAGAAGATGGTGTTGCGTTTACTCAGACTATCGGATATCCGGTTGTTCTCCGTCCTGCATATACACTTGGCGGAAGCGGCGGCGGTATCGCACATAACGAGCCGGAGCTTCGTGAGATCCTTGAGAATGGTCTCCGTCTTTCCCGTGTAGGTGAGGTTCTTGTAGAGAGATGTATCGCCGGATGGAAAGAAATCGAGTACGAGGTAATGCGAGACAGCGCAGGAAACTGCATCACTGTCTGCAACATGGAGAACATTGACCCGGTTGGTGTCCATACCGGTGACTCCATCGTAGTTGCTCCTTCCCAGACACTGGGTGATAAAGAGTATCAGATGCTCCGTACATCTGCGCTTAACATTATTACAGAGCTTGGTATCACAGGTGGATGTAACGTACAGTACGCCCTTCATCCGGAGAGCTTTGAGTACTGCGTCATCGAGGTTAACCCTCGTGTAAGCCGTTCTTCCGCACTTGCAAGTAAGGCTACCGGTTATCCGATCGCCAAGGTTGCAGCCAAGATCGCACTTGGATACACACTGGATGAGATCCCGAACGCCATCACAGGCAAAACATACGCGAGTTTCGAGCCGATGCTGGACTACTGTGTCGTTAAGATCCCGCGTCTGCCGTTTGATAAATTCATCACAGCAAAACGTACACTGACCACTCAGATGAAGGCTACCGGTGAGGTTATGAGTATCTGCCATAACTTCGAGGGCGCTTTAATGAAAGCAATCCGTTCCCTGGAGCAGCACGTGGACAGCCTGATGTCCTACGACTTCTCCCATCTTTCCGATGAGGAGCTGATGGATGAGCTGAACATCGTAGATGACCGCCGTATCTGGAAGATCGCAGAAGCTCTGAGACGAAATATTTCCCAGGAGAAACTTCACGACATCACAAAGATCGATATCTGGTTCATCGACAAACTGGCTATCCTTGTTGAGATGGAGCAGGCTCTGAAGACTCAGAAACTGGACAAAGACCTCCTTCTGGAAGCAAAACGTATGGAGTTCCCGGACTACATCATTGCTGACCTGACAGGAAAGACAGAGGCTGAGATCAAAGACCTCCGTAAAGAGTACGGCATCCGTGCCGCATACAAGATGGTTGATACCTGTGCGGCAGAGTTCGCGGCAGAGACACCATATTACTACTCTGTATACGGCGATGACCAGACAGAGAACGAAGCAGTTGAGACAAAAGATAAGAAAAAGATCCTGGTACTTGGTTCCGGCCCGATCCGTATCGGACAGGGTATCGAGTTCGACTTCTGCTCCGTACATTGTACATGGGCATTTGCGAAAGAGGGATATGAGACCATCATCATCAACAACAACCCGGAGACTGTAAGTACTGACTTCGATATCGCAGATAAACTGTATTTCGAGCCACTGACACCGGAAGATGTTGAGAATGTAGTAAATATCGAGAAACCGGACGGAGCTGTTGTTCAGTTCGGTGGACAGACAGCTATCAAACTGACCGAAGCACTGATCAAGATGGGCGTCAAGATCCTTGGAACATCTGCTGAGAACGTAGATGCGGCAGAGGACAGGGAGCTCTTTGATGCCATTCTTGAGAAATGCCAGATCCCGAGACCGAAGGGACACACCGTATTCACAGCAGAAGAAGCGAAAAAAGCTGCCAACGAGCTGGGATATCCGGTACTTGTCCGCCCGTCCTACGTACTTGGAGGACAGGGAATGCGTATCGCTGTCAGCGATGAGGATGTGGAAGAGTACATCGGAATCATCAACCAGATCGCACAGGAGCACCCGATCCTTGTTGATAAATACCTCATGGGTAAAGAGATCGAGGTCGATGCGGTATGCGACGGTGAGGACATCCTGATCCCTGGAATCATGGAGCACATCGAGCGTGCAGGTATCCACTCCGGAGACAGTATTTCCGTATATCCGGCACAGACCATCAGCCAGAAAGCAAAAGACACCATTGCCGAGTACACACGCCGTCTTGCACAGGCACTTCATGTAATCGGTATGATCAATATCCAGTTCATCGTTGTAGGCGAGGATGTATATGTTATCGAGGTTAACCCGCGTTCCAGCCGTACTGTACCGTACATCAGCAAGGTAACAGGAATCCCGATCGTTCCTCTTGCAACAAGAGTCATCCTTGGCCACAAGATCAAAGAGATGGGCTATACACCGGGACTTCAGAAAGAGGCAGAGTACTTTGCAATCAAGATGCCGGTATTCTCCTTCGAGAAGATCAGAGGTGCAGATATCAGCCTTGGACCTGAGATGAAATCCACAGGTGAGTGCCTTGGTATCGCGAAGACCTTCAACGAGGCTCTTTACAAAGCATTTATCGGAGCAGGAATCCGTCTTCCGAAACACAAACAGATGATCATCACTGTTAAGGATGAGGATAAAGAGGATATCATCCCAATCGCAAGAAGATTCGAAGCTCAGGGATACCGTATCTTCGCAACAAGAGGTACTGCAAACGTCCTGACTGAGAACGGAATCAAGGTAACACGTACCAACAAGCTGGAGCAGCCGTCTCCGAACCTGATGGACCTGATCCTTGGCCACAAGATCGATGTTGTCATCGACACACCGCCACAGGGTGTTGAGCATCAGAAAGATGGTTTCGTGATCCGTCGTAATGCTATCGAGACAGGTGTCAATGTACTTACAAGCCTTGATACTGCAGAGGCTCTGGTTACAAGTCTTGAGAATACAGACCTGAACAACCTGACTCTGGTAGATATTGCTACCATCGATAATCGCTAAAAGACACAGAAACGTAAAAAATGCGTAAATTTTGTGAAGTAAAGAATTAAAAGTTTACGAATTGTCAAATATGTAATATACTGATAAGGACGGGGCCGTCGTTCACATACCGGCCCTGTCCTTATCTTGCTTTTGGAAAGGAGTTAACATGAGTTTTATAGAATTACTGAAGGTTATCCTTCTCGGTATCGTGGAGGGAATCACCGAGTGGCTTCCGATCAGCAGTACCGGACATATGATCCTTGTGGATGAGTTCATCAAACTGAATGTATCCGACGCATTTATGGAATTTTTCCTGGTGGTGATCCAGCTTGGCGCGATCCTGGCCGTTGTTGTTCTGTACTGGAACAAGCTGTGGCCTTTTTACATAAGACCGATCCCGAAGCGGACCAGGATAGCACTGCGCAAACAGCCGGCAGTGTCCAGAGCCATCTTTACTTTTGTGGTAAAATACTGTGACAAGGACAAGTGGATCCTGTGGTTCAAGATCCTGGTAGCATGCCTGCCGACGATCATTATCGCACTTCCGTTTAATGACATTATTGAAGAGAAATTTTACAATTATGTTGTTGTTGCGATCACACTGATTCTTTATGGTGTTCTTTTTATCATTATCGAGAACTACAACAAACGCCGCAGACCAACCTGCACCGAACTGGATAATCTTTCCTTTAAGACAGCGCTGATCATCGGCTGCTTTCAGGTACTTTCCGTGATTCCGGGAACATCCCGTTCCGGTTCCACCATTATCGGAGGTATCCTCGCAGGAACATCCCGTACCGTTGCGGCAGAATTTACCTTTTTCCTGGCAATCCCGGTTATGTTCGGCGCAAGTCTTCTGAAACTTGTGAAATTCGGTTTTGCCTTCAGCTCCACAGAGCTGATCATTCTGATCGTAGGTGTGCTGGTATCTTTTGTAGTATCCATCCTGGCGATCAAATTCCTGATGGGATACATCAAGAAACACGATTTTAAAGTATTCGGCTGGTACAGGATCATCCTTGGTATCCTGGTGCTTGGATACTTCATTGGAAAAACATTGTTAGCATAAAACTGCAATCTGGAGGTAATCATTATGAAATATAAGAAGAGTTTGATCGTACTGGCAGCAGTGGCAGCGCTTGGCATGGCCGGATGCGGAAAGTCATCAGAGGAGAGCGCGGAAGTGACACCAACACCGGTTCCTACCGCAGCACCTACGGCAGCACCGGCTACATCTACGTCGCTCCCTACATCTACACCGGCACCGAAGCTGATCGGTGTAAAGACCAGTACCGCAAAATTTGTTTATCTTACCAACAGCACGAAAGGAGAGATCCGTGAGATCTATCTCCGTGCGGCAGGCGGGGAAGAGTGGGGCAAGAATCTGGTCCCTGCAGAATCCACCATTAAAGATGCGGAGCAGGTACAGATGTATTACACCCCGGATTCCGCGAAGGATGCCATCTATGATATGAAGATCGTAGACGGAGACGGAAATGCCTATGAGATCTACAGCGCAGAGCTTGGTGATATGGAAAAGGCAAAACTGATGATCGATAACGGGGAAGCATACCTGACTTATACGAGCCTCAGTGACAAGAGCGAGAAGAACACGATCGGCAATGTGGAAACAGATAACAGTGAGGCAGACAGCAGCGATTCCACAGACAGCACGGATGCTTCAGACCTGACAGACACTTCTTCCGATATCAGTGATACTTCTGTGGACAACAGCGATGACGGAAGCTATGACAGCAGTGATGACGGAAGCTATGACAACAGCGATGACGGAAGTGATGACAACAGTGATGACGGAAGCTATGACAACAGTGATGACGGAAGCTACGACAACAGTGATGACAGCAGTGATGATAACGGCGGTTATGTAGATGACAGTGACAGCAGCGAAAGCGGTGACGATTCTCTTGACAACAGTACGGATGACAGCGGAGACGGAGATATTGTCTGGGATGATAACGGAGACTGGTCTGAGGAATAAACAGGGATCCTGTAAACAGAGGGAAACATGGAACAGACATTTCTTGAAAAACTGAAACGAGTAAAACCGGGGGATCTGCTTCACATCATCAAGTTTATCCTGGCATTTCCCATTGCGATGATCTACAGGCTTTTTCGCAGGGACCTCTGGCTTCTCTGTGATACGGAGAATGAATGCCGGGATAACGGATTCTGGCTGTACAAATATCTGCGGGAGAACACCAGTGAGGATGCGGTGTACGCCATCAACAGAAAATCTCCGGATTATGCCCGGGTAAAAGATCTGGGACCTGTGATCCAGTATGGAAGTTTCCGTCACTGGATCTACTATCTGGCTGCGTCAAAAAATATCAGCTCCCAGAAAATGGGAAAACCAAACGCAGCGATCTGCTATGTGCTGGAGGTTTACGGAATCCTCCGGAACAAGCGGGCGTTCCTGCAGCATGGGATCATTACGGCAGACCTAAGTTTCCTGTACTATCCGCACACAAAAATGAGCCTTTTTGTTACCAGTACCTACGATGAGTGGAAATATGTCAACGACCGGTACGGTTATCCGGAAGGTTATGTGCAGGAGCTGGGGCTTTGCCGGTTTGATCAGCTTCATGATATGCAGGTAAAAAAGAACCAGATCCTGATCATGCCTACCTGGAGGATGTATATCCGCAATGAGATTTCCGCGTCGGATCATGAGAAGGAAGCGCAGAAATTCATGGAGACTGATTATTATCAGTACTGGGATGCACTTCTTAAGGATGAAAAACTGATCCGTTATATTGAAGAGAATGATCTTCAGATCATTTTTTATCCTCACAGGGAGATGCACCGGTTCCTGAAATATTTTCATGTGGACCATCCCAATATCACAGTGGCTTCCTGGCCGGAGTATGATGTACAGACACTCCTTAAAGAATCCGCAGTTCTGGTGACCGATTTTTCCAGCGTTGCCATGGATTTTGCATACATGAAAAAACCACTGGTCTACTATCAGTTTGACAATGAAAAATTCCGAAAAAGTCATCATCAGATCGGATATTTTGATTTCCGGAAAGACGGCTTCGGGCCGGTATGCGTAACGGAGCAGGAAGTAACGGACTGGCTGATCCGTTTGCATGGACAGGAATTTGCCAATGAAGAGATTTATCTGGAAAGACACGGGAAATATTTTGACCTGTGGGATACGAAGAACTGTGAGAGAAATTACAAAGCGATCAAAGAAATGTAACAGGTGGTGAAAAATTGCAGCAGTTAATGGAAGCTCCGGCGGAGATCAAAGTAAAAACCAGGAAATTTTCGCTGACAAAAGGAACCATAAAGATCTGTTTTGAGTTGGAAGAGTCCAGAGGGAAGATCCGGTCTCTGAAACTGAAACAGCGAAACGCAGTGCTGGACACAAGCTTTCCTTTTGTGATGAAGACAACAAAAAAAGGAAACACGATCGTGTATCATGCACAGATCAATGTAGATCAGTATCCGATGGAAACCGCATTCTGGGATGTGGTGGCATCTGTGGATAAAGAAGGAAACGGAGAATATGAGGATGCGATCCTGGGAGGCTTAAGTTCAAAACTGAAACTTAAGCTGATCCTTTTCCCGAGGTGGACCAGGACCGGGGACGGGCATATGGTATATCCC
>CAVEKJ010000091.1:0-6938 GCA_963616205.1 Prevotella sp. | reverse complement strand
AAATAGATTTTTTATAAAAATGCATGAACCCAAAAGCTAAAAGCGAAATCTCTGTTTTTTACAACAACCGACTTCCCCTGAATATAAAATTACCGGCCTCCGCATATCATAGCAAAGGCCGGTTTTCCATCATTTCCTCTGTAGCTGGAGCACATTGGAAATGCCTGTTATTTTGAGAATTTTTTTATGCAAGAATCATACGAGAACTTTTTCTACAGCATTCTTCCAACCGCTGTATTTCTGCTCTCTTTCCGCCGCATTCATAGACGGAATAAACTGGTTACGGTTCTTCACCTCGAAGATGCTTTCCATCTTATAAAGTCCGCAGCTTAAACCAGCCATCAGGCCTGCACCAAATGCGGAAGACTCCTCACATCTCGGAAGACTTACTTTTGTTCCGAGGATATCACTCTGGAATTTCATCAGATACTGATTTCTTGTAGGGCCGCCGTCTACGCAGAGCTCTTTTACGGTCATTCCATCTTCTGCCTTCATCATCTCAACGATATCTGTGATCTGATATGCGATGGACTCTAGAGCCGCTTTGACAACTTCTTTTTTTCCGGTTGTCCGGCTCATGCCATAGATAATGGCTTTTGCATCGGATTTCCAGTAAGGTGCTCCAAGGCCGGAAAATGCCGGAACCAGATAAGTGGTATCGTTCTTATTTGCCTGCTCTGCCATCTCCTGAGTCTCACCTGGAGAAGTGATCAGTCCCATGTCATCTTTCAGCCATGTGATCACTGCACCTGTGTAGTTGATATTTCCTTCCAGAACATAGGTAACTTTGCCGTTAAGTCCCCATGCAAGAGAAGTTACAAGGCCAAGGTCTGACATGATCGGTTCGGTTCCCGCATTCATCATAACGGAGGAACCTGTTCCGTATGTAGCCTTCACCATTCCCTTTTCAATACAGCCCTGTCCGAACAGTGCTCCCTGGGAATCTCCGATCACACCACAGATCGGGATCGGAATCTGGAAATATCCCTCGAAATCAGTCACCCCGTACTGCTTGCTGGAATCGCATACTTCCGGAAGCTGCTCTGCATTAATACCAAACCAGGTACAAATCTCTTTATCCCATTTCAGACTATGGATATTGAAAAGCTGGGTTCTGGATGCATTGGAGTAATCCGTTGCATAAACCTCGCCTTTTGTCAGTTTGAACAGAAGCCAGGTATCGATGGTTCCCAGGCAGAGATCGTTGTCTCTTTTTGCCTGTTTTACCTCTTCCACGTTCTCCTGAAGCCATGTAAATTTTGCTGCCGGGAAATACGGGGAAAGGTGCATTCCTGTCTTCTGGCGGATGATCTCTGCCACACCACCGTTTTTCTTCTGCTCACGGTCCGGATCGATCATCACATTTGTTTTGATACGTTCGCAGATTTCGGAAGCTCTGGAGCACTGCCATACAATGGCAGGTGCCAGAGGCTCGCCTGTGCTGCGGCTCCATGCTGCGGATGTCTCTCTCTGATTACTGATTCCAAGACACGCGATCTCTTCTTTCTGGATTCTGGCTTTTTCCACAAGGTTCTTTACAACCTGGATGGTATTGCTGTAAATCTCGGAAAGATCATGGGAAACCCAGCCTTTTTCGTTGATCAGCTGTCTGTGAGGAAGGTCTGTTCTGCAGACCAGGTCACCGTTCACATCGAACAGGATTGCTTTTGTTCCCTGGGTACTCTGATCAACCGCAAGAACATATTTCTTTTCCATAGTTTTCCCCTTATTTCAGCGCGTCTTTTACAGTTTTTGCGATTCCCTCTGCGTTCATTCCGTAGTAGTCAAATACTTCCTGGGAAGTTCCGCTTACAACCGGTGCGTCCGGAAGTGCGATGTTCAGCACTTTACGTGGGCACTCAGCGCCAACTACCTGGCTTACCATGGAACCAAGTCCGCCAAATGGTGCATGCTCCTCAGCTGTTACAACAACTTTTGCGTTGGATGCAGCTTTTACGATTGCTTCTTTATCAAGAGGTTTTACGCAGTACATATCAACAACTGTTGCGTGGATGCCATCTTTCTCAAGAAGTTTGGCAGCCTCGTAAGCCGGGCGTACCATCTCGCCGCATGCGATGATCGCTGCGTCTGTACCCTCTGTAAGAACCGTTGCCTTGTCCATTTCGAACGGGCAGTTATCCTCTGTGTAAATATCCTCAACCGGGTTTCTTCCTACACGGATGTATGCCGGTTTCTCATCTTTCAGAAGTGCCTGGATCAGTTTTGCTGTCTGGAAACGGTCACTTGGAAGATAAACTCTCATGTTCGGGATTGCGGACATCGCAGCGATATCCTGTGCGGAATGATGGCTCATTCCAAGGGCACCGTAGCTGATTCCACCACTGATTCCGATAAGTTTTACATTTGTGTTGGAGTATGCAACATCAATCTTGCACTGCTCATAGCTTCTTGTGGAAAGGAAGCATGCCGGAGAAGCCACGAAAGCTTTTTTGCCACAATGTGCAAGACCGGCGGATACGCTGACAAGATCCTGCTCAGCGATTCCCATCTCAACGAACTGCTCCGGATATGCGTCTGCAAAAGGTGCTAAAGATGCAGATCCTCTGGAGTCACTGCAGAGAACAACGATATCTTTATCGGTTTCCGCTTCTTTTAAAAGTACGTCACAAATTGCTTTACGGTTTGGAATCTTATTCATAATTACAGCAGCTCCTTTCTCTCTTCAAAATCTTTCATGATCTGCTCATACTCTTCCTCAGTCGGTACGTGATGATGCCATGCTGCTTTGTCCTCCATAACTGCGGAGCCTTTACCTTTAACAGTATTTGCGATCAGGACTGTAGGCTGACCTTTGGTCTGTTTTGCTTCCTCAAATGCTGCATGAAGCTGCTCGATGCTGTTTCCGTCAGCAACATCAATTACATGCCATCCAAAGCTCTTGAATCTCTCATGAAGATCGTCATGTCCCATAACGTCCTCTGTATTTCCGGAAATCTGAAGTCTGTTACGGTCAACGACTGCACAGAGGTTATCCAGTTTGTACTGATGTGCTGCCATAGCTGCTTCCCATACAGAACCCTCTGCAAGCTCGCCGTCACCCATTACTGTGTATACACGGTAGTTTTTCTTGTTCATTTTTCCGGCAAGTGCCATACCAACGCAGACCGGAAGTCCATGTCCCAGAGAACCGGAGTTCATTTCGATTCCCGGAAGTTTGTTATTTGGATGTCCGATGTACGGTGTTCCGAATTTGCTGAATTTCTCGTTTACTTCTTTGATATCAAGGAAGCCTTTCTTTGCAAGTACTGCATAGTAAGCTTCTACGGAATGTCCTTTACTCATAACAAAAAGGTCTCTGTCCGGATCATTCATATTCTCCGGAGAAATATTCATCTGGTCAAAATACAGTGTTACCAGAGTCTCCATAACACTCATATCACCACCGATATGTCCGCCTTTACCGGCAACGATCATATCTACTGTGTCTTTTCTGAGATCATACGCAAGTTTGCTTAATTCTCTAAAATCCATGCTGATTCCTGTCCTTTCTTTTCTTTATTTCAGTTTATAAGTGTCAAAACTTCTCGCATATTTTTTACTGCTTTTCGAAATAACCAACCGGGACTTCCCTGATCTGTAAAAAACACGCTTCTGCTTTTTTATTTATTGCTCCTCGTTTTATCACTCTCCGCGGAGATAAGCCTTTACATCTTCCTCGATCGGATCATACAGATCCGGTGTCACACCGATATATTTGCATGCCTCGTAAAGTACCGGAACAACGTCCTTGTGGATACCAACGCAGTGATGGATGTATGGTCCCTCAACCAGTTTTGCCTCAAGACGTTTGATGTTCTCAACCTCAACCCAGAGGTAAGTTCCCATACCTTTCGGTCCGTCGATACCTTTTGCTCTTCCAAGAAGAAGGGAATACTCTCCATTATCTCCGTCAAAACGTACCAGAGAAACATCGCCGTGTTTTGCCTCAGCTGTGATGCTTCCCGGATGCTTGAATGCCAGCGGATAAGTAAGCTTCGGTGTCTCTTTTGCGATGGAGATCGGCCATGGTCCGCAGTGCTGAAGAAGCTCGCCGTTCTCTACGTCAGGATGACGGATTGTCCAGTCAGCGAAGAAGCTTCTTGTCTCGCCCATACCTGCTGCCTCTACCATAAGAGCTGTGATCGCACCGTGGATATCTGTCTCACATACAGTCGGGATACCCTCATCATTTAACAGAGAGTTTGCTGCACATGGCATAACTCCGAGCTCGCTCTGAAGCTGGTTCCAGCACTGGATCGCGATGGCTTTGCAGCCGTATTTTTCTGCCAGATGCTTCATGGCAACTTTAAGAGCTGCTACGTTCTCAAGCTCATCCTCTTTGATGCAGATCTCCATATTGTCACGGCAGTACTGCATAACTTCTTTTACTTCGTTCTGCTCTGCTTTTGCTTTCTTTACTTCATCAGTAAGCTCCGGCATCGGGATCGGTGCAAGCTGGATGTTAAATTTCTCAAGAAGCTCGCCCTCGTTACACATAGTTGTCCAGAAGTCGAAAGGTCTTGTTGAAATCTGAAGGATACGGATATTTTTGAATGTTTTTACTACATTACAGACAGCAAGGAAATCTTTGATTCCTCTTTCGAATACCGGATCGTTCAGTCTGCAGTTTGTCATGTATGTGAATGGAACCCGGAATCTTCTTAAAACCTTACCAGTTGCAAAAAGTCCGCACTGTGTATCACGAAGTCTTGTTCCATCCGGCTCAGGTCTCTCATCCAGCGGTCCCCAGAGAAGAACCGGAACATCAAGAGCTTTTGCAAGTCTTGCACACTCATACTCAGTACCGAAGTTACAATGTGGAAGGAAAAGTCCGTCAACTTTCTCTTTTTTGAATTTTGCAATGATCTTCTCAAGTCCCTCGTCGTTGTAAAGAAGACCTTCATCGTTGATATCTGTGATATCTACGAAATCAACGCCAAGTTCCTCAAGTCTCTTTGCAGTAAGTCCACGATATTTCACTGCATCCGGTGCGCTGAAAATACTTCTTCTGGTTGGTGCGTAACCAATCTTGATCTTGTCCATTTTTGAACTCCTTTCGTAAATCCATGTTTGTTCGTTTGCGTTTGTTTTTATGTGATTCATTTGCTCTGTTCATCTTTGTTATTTGTATGATATCTTGATATTTACTTTATTTCTATGGATAATAAAGTTATTTATACTTTATTTCCCGCTTTATTGTTGTAAATATGGAAAAAATAGATTATAATTGAAACAATTTCGGAGGACACCACACAGTAAATAAAGGAGGAATTTATATATGGGCATCACCGCAAAAGAACTGGCCACCAGACTGAACCTCTCCGCCACCGCCGTCTCCATGGCCCTGAACGGAAAACCTGGCGTCAGCACAGAAACCAGAGCACTGGTTATCCGGGAAGCAGAAAAAGCCGGCTATGACTTCAGCCGACTTTCCATGAAAAAAAATGCGTCCGGAGATATCTACTGCATCATCTGCCGGGCGCACAACGCAATTTTAAATTATACACCGATCTTTTCAGAACTCACCGACGGCATCGAACAGGAATGCCGAAAAAACGGCTACCACCTGAAAACCTTCCAGCTTTACGAAAAAACCGACGACCTCCAGAAATACATCGAAGAACTCCGCATCTCCCAATGTGCAGGAATCATCTTCCTGGGAACCGAAGTCTCCGCATCTGTATGCCGGGAATTTCTTCAGTTATCCGTTCCCATCGTACTTCTGGACTCCTATTTTGACTCTGTAGACTGCAGCTGTGTACTCATCAACAACGCCCAGGGAGCCTACCTTGCCACCAGCTACCTCATCGATCGATGTGGCCGCCAGCCCGGATATTTAAGCTCCTCCTACAAAATCGAAAACTTCCGCGAACGAAAAGCCGGCTTCCAGCGCGCCGTCCACGAACACGGCATGTCCCGGGGAAAATCCGTCATCCATGAACTCTCCCCGTCCATCGAAGGCGCATTCTCCGATATGTTGGAGATCATAGACAGCGGCACCCCACTGGCAGGCGCCTACTTCGCAGACAACGACCTCATCGCCATCGGCGCCATCAAAGCCCTGAAACTCCGCGGCTACAAAATCCCCGAAGACATCACCATCGCAGGCTTCGACAACATCTCCGAAGGCCGCGTCATAGACCCCTCCCTCACCACCATCGATGTCCCCCGAAAATTCATGGGCCAGACAGCCGCCGCCCAGCTCATCCGCGAGATCAAAACGCCCGTACCTCACTCTGTAAAAATCGAAGTATCTACTACACTGATCAAACGATTCTCCGTATAAAGTCTTATATACAAAAAGAAAAACCCAGGCGAGCATGCATATCGCCTGGGTTTTTCCTGTTTTGTGCTCTGTACAGCACTCCACATTTGAAGAAAAGAATTTATTTTACCTTAACGGTAATTGTTACAGTCCTGCTTCCTGCACTGTAGTTGCCTTTTGCGGCTGCAGCGATCCTTACTTTAACCCTGTAGGTTCCTTTTTTCAGGCCCTTCTTCACGGTAAATCTACCAGTAGAAGAAACTGCGATCGCAGAAGATCCGGAAAGCTTCTTGTAGGACAGTTTACCCTTGCTGTTTACAGAGGTTCCAAGTGTAAATGCCTGTGCTTTCTTCTTAACAGCTGCATATGTGAAAGTCTTGCTGCCCACCTTCGTTTTAATGGAAGGAGCGGCTTTGGCAGCTTTAACTGTAACAACTTTTGTTGCACTCTTATAAGTGGATGTAGCCTTTGCTGTGATGGTGATCTTTACAGTGCCGGCAGCCTTGATGGTAACTTTACCCTTGCCGTCTACTGTGGCGATCTTTGTATTGGAAGACTTATAAGTAAGTCCGCTCTTGGCTTTTGCTCCAAGGTAGAATGCCTTGTCACCATATTTCTTGGAAACCACATTTTTGGTGTTCTTCACAGAAACGGTGATGGTCTGTGTTTTCAT
>CAVEKJ010000090.1:2903-7031 GCA_963616205.1 Prevotella sp. | reverse complement strand
GCCCAGGGCGGAACAAGCTCCATTTTTTCTGTTTTATGCAAAAATACAAAAGCCGTCTCATAATCCGGCTTACTTCCCGGATAGATTCCATCTCCATCTGTAAAATAGATCAGTGCCTTAAGACGGTGGATTTCCTTTTTCTCCTGCTGTTCTTTTACATACCGGAACACCGGCCGGAAATCCGTTCCGCCTCGCCCCTGTATGGTGATATCCCTGCTGTATTCTTTCCACTCTTCTTCTGAGTGGATGATTTTTACATCCTGGATACAGCAGTCACACTGGATCAGATAAACTTTCATTTTATGGAAAAAATTCTCTTTTTCACTGAGGATGGAATAGGTTTCTCCCAGGAATCTCCGCACCGTTTCCCCGTCACAGGAACCGGAAGTATCAATGGCGATCACCAGCTCCTCCAGCCGGTTCACTTCCTTATACTCCAGTGGTTCGATCAGGGGAAGATTCCCGTAATGTTCCATTCCGTAATTATAAAAAATATAATCAAAACTCTCCGTATCCAGCTCCACTTCTTCCCGCAAAACGGAAAACTGCCTGAGAAATTTTTTGTAATTGTATCTGCCGGATCTTACAGGGCCTGCCTCTTCCTTCTGGTCCCCTTTCTGGCTTCCACGCCGCTTCCGGTGATCCTGGCGGTTTGCGGCAGTGTAGGAAAGTAGTTTATTCCATTTTTCTTTTGTCTTTTTTCCTTTTTCTCCAGTACAGGTATCCCAGAGTGTATGGTCATCAAAATGAAAGGCATCTTCCAGTTCCTCCAGCCGAAATGAAAATGCATCTTCTTTCAGTTTCTGGCAGATTTTTTCTGCGGAATCAGAGTGGTCTCCCAGAATATGAAAAACTTTTTCCCTGATCTTTTTCGCTTCCCCGCCTGTTTCCAGAACCGGGATCTTTTCTCTGGAAATGATCTGTTCCACCGCAATATCACAGGCCAGGTTCCACAAGCGTCTGTCCTCCTGTTTTTCCCGGAAAAGATGCAGATACAGGCAGTGTAGCAGCATATGTAAATATCCCCGTCTTATTGCTTCCGGCTTTTTCACATAAAGTTCCAACAGATATTCCGGCGAAAACAGAAAGAACTCACCATCTGTTCCAATGGTCCTGGTTTCTTCCGAACCTTTCCCAGAAATGCAGGCAAAAGCGCCGTCCAGATATGGAAAATAGTAGTACAGTTCGTTCCTTATATTTTCCAGGATATGTATTCCCAGTTCCTCCTGTTTCCGGTCCATAGATCCCTGCCTTCCTTTCTGTAAAGCAGGTATCCTGCATTACATTTTTTACTTATAACTCAAATTTCTTCTCTTTAAACCCATACTTTTCTTTTTTTAAATGAAGAAGGCCCATCAGTACCGCAGGCCTCCTCCACTCTTCGGCCAGTTTCAGGAACACTTCCAGTTCCTGTTCCCCAAACCATTCGTTATCATAAAACTTCTCGATCTTTTCCCAGTCATCTTCCAGGATCAGGCGTTCCACTGCCGGACGAATCCGTTTCTTCAGGTACGCTCCGTAATCCGCACGTTCCTCTTCCTCTACACCTTCCTCCAGAAAATATCCCCGCAGGGCAACTGCCAGCCGCAGCGGTTCCTGCTTGGTGCTCCCAAACTTCCGGTAAAGGTGAAAGGCCTCCTCTTTGGCATCTTCGTTCTCTGCCCGCATTTCAAGGGCACTGGCAGCAACTTCCACATCTTTTTGAAAACGGCTTAATTCTGTCATAATGATCCCTCCTGTCCGATGTCTGTTTATAACGTTTGAGGAAATGTTTTTGTATGACATTATCATATCACAGACCGCTTTGTTTGAACATTATTTTTAGGTGAAAAAGAGGCCGTTATTGACTTTTTTCTGACAATAACGGCCCGGAAATATTTTCTCAGATTCCCTTCTTATAAAGAATAAATGAATAGATCATCGGTACAAATACAGCTGCCAGAATTATCACTAAAATGACTTCCGTTTTCAGAAGCAGTGAATTCATCAGAAAAAGCACTCCTGACAGGATCATTACCCATCCGGCCATGCGGTTGGTTCGGTTCCAGTTCTCCTCGCTGTTTAAAGTCCAGGGAAGTTTCATTCCTACTGTGTAATTCTGTTTCACCTTGTGGATGTAGTTTCCTAGAATGATAAACATGATACCTACCATAATATTCACGATCATTCCCATATCAATATCCATTCCCAGGGCAAGGCCATAGATTGACATGCAGGTGATCACAGATACCACCGGGACCAGCCACAGGATCATGGTAAAAATACGCTTGTTGATATTTTTTCTTTTCGGATCATTAGCTGTAAAAACCACACAGAACAGATGCACCAGCAGAAGCAGAAACGGAATTCCAAAAACTGCCACAGGCTTGCTGCTCCAGCCATTAGCCAGATTGTGCTGGTCAAAATGTGTGGCGATTTTTTCCGGCAGCCGGTTCCACAGAAGGATTCCTGCCAGTGACGGTGAGATCGTAAGGATACTTCCGGAGATCAGGGACATTTTATACTCTTTCAGAAATTCTTTTTTCTCTTCATCTTTCATCATTATTTCCCCCTTTCAGATCACTGAGCCACAGAAGTAGTTCCTCCACTACTGTGGTGTTCAGTTCATAATACACGAAATTCTTCACCTTCGTCTCCCACACAAGATCTGCTTTCTTCAAAATTTTCAGATGATAGGATATGGTTGCACCTGTCATGTCAAAATGTCCTCCGATCTCTCCGGCTGACATTTTCCCGTTTTTCAGAAGCTGCAGGATTTCTCTCCGCACAGGGTCCGAAAGTGCCTTGAAGGTTTCCGCAAACGCCATCGTGTATCTCCTTTCGGATAGTATTTAGAAATATTTCTAAATAGAATATATCATTTCTGTATTTTTCGGTCAATAACTATTTATATTTTTTTCTAAATAGTTACATCTGTCATATCTGCAAAAATAAAATGAGGATACCGCCATCGCCCCTGCGACTTTACGATATCCTCATTCACCATCGATCAACCATATTCTGTTTTCCCCTCAAAAACCTACCTCATGCAAAAATCAAGACTGGACGTAATCTCCGGCGCAAGCTCCGGTACGTGTGCACAAAAATCCATCTCTCTTCCAAGACCAATGGATGCAACTCCGAGAATGGATTTTCCATTGACAGTCCTGTGACCTCTCTTCAGATCCACTGCAAATGGAAAATGCTCTGTTACATTCAGAAAACGGTTCACATCATCCATGGTTTCAAACTGTACTTTTCTTACTGTCATCTGTATTTCACCTCTTTTCTCTATCTATACTACCATTTTACTATGAAATATTTGTGTGTATAGAGTAAATTTTTTATAAAAAAGGTGGAATTTTTAGATGTTATCTTCTCCTATTTCTGTTACAATATAAAAAAACAACACCCAGGAGGTATCAGAATGTCAAAAAAGAACCTTATCGCAGGACAGTCCGGTGGACCAACTGCGGCTATTAACAGCAGTCTTTATGGTGTGGTATCTGAAGCACTTAAACATACAGAAGAAATCGACCACGTTTATGGTATGGTCAACGGCATTGAAGGATTTTTAAACGGAACAGTCCTTGATTTTCAGGAAGCACTTCCGGGAGAGCAGCTTCGTGCTCTTACCTGGACACCTGGCGCCTACCTTGGTTCCTGCCGTTACAAACTTCCGGAATCTCTGGAAGACCCGGTTTATCCGAAGCTGTTCCAGAAATTCGAAGAGATGAATATCGGCTGGTTCTTTTACATCGGCGGTAATGATTCCATGGATACTGTCAGCAAGCTTTCCCGCTACGCCGAAAAGATCGGCAGCGACATCCGTATCCTGGGCGAACCGAAGACAATCGACAATGACCTTGTAAACACTGACCATACCCCGGGATTCGGAAGTGCAGCCCGCTACGTAGCTTCCACAGTCCGTGAGATCACCCTGGACGCCTGTGTTTATGAGAAAAAATCTGTCACAATCATTGAGATCATGGGACGTCACGCAGGCTGGCTCACCGGAGCGGCTGCTCTTGCCCGCAAATACACCGGAGACAACCCGCTTCTCATTTATCTTCCGGAAACCGATTTTGATGTAGAAGATTTTCTCCAGAAAGTAAGTGCTTCTTTTGAGAAGAACTGCAACGTTGTCGT
>CAVEKJ010000090.1:541-2893 GCA_963616205.1 Prevotella sp. | reverse complement strand
CGATAAAGACGGCACCTTCATCTGCGAATATGACAGTGCAGCAGGTACCGATGCTTTCGGCCACAAGATGCTGGCAGGCTGCGGTAAATATCTTGAGAACCTTGTACGCAGCCGCCTTGGTGTCAAAGCCCGTTCTGTAGAGCTCAATGTAAGCCAGCGCTGCTCCGCTTCCATGCTCTCCGAAACTGATCAGCAGGAAGGCATTCTCGCCGGTGAATTCGGTGTACAGGCTGCTCTGAACGGTGAAACCGGAAAGATGATCGCTTTTAAACGTCAGAGCGATTCTCCGTACTCCATGAAATGTACACTGGAAAACGTTAACCTTATCTGCAACGAAGAAAAGACCGTCCCTGTGGAATGGATCACAGAAGACGGCTCCGATGTCACTGAAGACTTTATCCGCTATGCCCGCCCGCTGATCCAGGGAACTGTGGATGTTCCAGTTGGCGAGGATGGACTTCCGGCATTTGTGTACCGAAAATAAGATTTGTATTAAGGTGAATACAGACATCCACATTTGCTACTTAATTCCGCCTTGAATAATCATTAATTATTCGCTAAAAAATGCACCGGGAATTTTTCAATGTTCCCAGTGCATTTTTTTAATTTCTCTTTTTATTTCTTACTGCGGTACGCTTCTGCTTCCCAGTGTGTAATAAAATATGTAATATCATCGGTCATCTGCAGCGGGCCGCCAAAGCTCTCCGCATATACTGCAAGCTTGATCGCATCTTTTACCAGGAGCTGCGCTTTTGCTGCTTTTCCCTTGTCATCTTCCATGATAAATGCACCAACTCCCTGTACCAGGATCAGTCTTGGCTCTTTATCATGCTCTGCCATAAATGCATCCAGAGCATTTTTTGCCTCGTCAATATTTTCCACAAATAACGGATATGGTCCACAATATACAATATGATCCGGAGTAAACGGTTTCAGAAGCGGTTCTGCTGCAGTTTTATCTTTTACAAAATTGTCAGCTTCCGCAACCGGTACAACTTCCACCGCATGTCCAAGCAGCTCGGCAAGCTTCTGTGCTGCCTGCTCTTTTTCCGGTGTAACAGCATCCCTTACATCAGCAGTTCTCTTTACCTGCTTTTCCAGCTTTTCGATCACACCATCAAATAAAACGCCGATTTCTTCCACAGTATCTGCTGCAACAAAAATTCCATGATTCTGAAGCAGAAGAACCTGCACATCTTTTCCGGTCTCTTCTTTATAGGCATTCATTTTCTCAAAACAGATACGTGCAAGGGTGTATCCCGGCTTGCAGATATCGATCCAGAGCACATCTTTTCCAAGAAGCTCTTCGCTAAGAGCCTTTGCTCCCTTTCCGCAGGTCAGGCCATTGATGAGAGTAGGATGAACGTGCAGAACATAAGTATAGGCAAATAAATTGTGGAGCAGCGCTTCCACGCTGGGGCGTTTGGTTTTATCCTCATCGGTCACTGCTGCCATTACATCCGCAAGATATGCAGATTCACGCTTTACATCATCCGCCGGATATTCTGTCTTCATGATCTCATTCAGCCGGGCTCTGTCCATTTTGACAAATTCCTCTGCCTTGATGGTCGCAAGCTGTGTGCCGGAACCCTTTACATACAGTGTTGTATCATTTTTCACAGAAGTATTGCCGCCTCCTGCCAGAACATAAGCCGGATTGCTTCCGTAAGTATTTGACATTTTTACCAAAGTTGAAAGATCCATAAGTAAAATTCCTCCCTTTTGTGTCATTATATCGTTTTTTCTATATGTTTATAGTACACGATGCCGGGTGATTTATCTATATGAATATTTTTTCCAAAATTAGTACATTCGTATCTTTTTATTGCTTTCCCAAGCAGACTTTCAAATAATATTTGTATTTCTTTTCCAGTATTTACAAATATCAACCAAATCCCCCCTTCTTTTGTGCGAAATTTGTTGTTGTATATCTCCCAAAATAACGGTATAAACAAAGAAAAGACATAGGAAAGGAGTCTATCCATGAAAATTTTTGACAATCTCGTATTCGGAGTTTGCTATTATCCCGAACACTGGCCAAAAGAACAATGGACGAAACACGTCCAGCTTATGAAAGAAGCCGGAATAAATACAATACGCACTGGCGATTATTCCTGGGGTGTTTTGGAAAAAGAGGAGGGCAAATACGATTTCTCTATCATTGATGAAGCCATGGCCCTTTGGGAAAAAGCCGGAATCAAAGTAATTATGTGTACCCCTACGGCCGGACCTCCCAAATGGCTGGTAAACAAGTATGATATTTTTCAGCGTGACCGCTATGGCAGGCCAGAAGGATTCGGATCACGCCGTGAAGCCTGCGCCAATAACCAGGCTTATCGAAAAAAATCCGCA
>CAVEKJ010000090.1:0-531 GCA_963616205.1 Prevotella sp. | reverse complement strand
TTGTAGAAGCTTTAGGAAAACATTTTCAGGGGAATAAAAATATTATTGCCTGGCAGATTGATAACGAATTTGGCTGCCATGAATCCACACGATGTTATTGTGAAAACTGCCGAAAGAAATTCGGTAAATGGCTTGAGAAAAAATACAAGACAATTGATTCACTGAATGAACAGTGGGGAACTGCTTTCTGGAGCCTGCAATTCTCCTCCTTTGACGACATCAAAGGTATAGCGGTTGGCATTTGCCTCTATTTTCGTTCCATCGATAAAAAGTTCTTTTAATGTGACCAGCCCCTCTTTTTCCAGACGGCGCATGAACTGATGGTTCAGATCATCGAGGATATCCGAAGTCAGCTTTTTATTTTTGAATTCATAAAAAGCGTCCCGTTTTGGTTTTTGTCCCCGTGTCAGCCAGATAAAAGCAAGATCCCTTGTGCAGAGATCAACAATACGGTCAACAGAACGTATCCCACGCATGTTCGCGTAAGTAACTACAGCATACATCATGATCGGGTTGTACCCGGTTCTTCCC
>CAVEKJ010000089.1:0-7082 GCA_963616205.1 Prevotella sp. | reverse complement strand
ATCGCAACTCAGAACGCAAAGAACGTCATTCTTCAGAAGATCCGTGAGGAAGAGCGTAAAGTTCTCTACGATCAGTACTACGGAATCGAAAAAGAAGTCGTAACCGGTATTGTTCAGCGAGTAATGGGCAAAAATGTCAGCATCAACCTTGGTAAGGCAGACGCAGTCCTTACAGAGAATGAGCAGGTAAAAGGTGAGACATTCCAGCCGACCGAGCGAGTAAAAGTTTACATCCTTGAAGTAAAAGACACACCGAAGGGACCACGTATCCTGGTTTCCAGAACACATCCGGGTCTTGTAAAGAGACTCTTCGAGTCCGAGGTTGCAGAGGTAAGAGATGGTACCGTTGAGATCAAGAGCATTGCCCGTGAGGCAGGTTCCCGTACCAAGATCGCCGTATGGAGCAACGATCCGGATGTAGATGCAGTAGGAGCATGTGTTGGTATGAACGGTGCCCGAGTAGGCGCTGTAGTCAATGAGCTTCACGGTGAGAAGATCGATATCATCAACTGGGATGAGAACCCGGCAATCCTTATCGAGAACGCATTAAGCCCTGCAAAAGTTATCGCAGTTATGGCCGATCCGGATGAGAAGACCGCACTGGTTGTAGTTCCGGATTATCAGCTTTCCCTTGCCATCGGTAAAGAAGGACAGAACGCACGTCTTGCCGCAAGACTGACAGGCTTCAAGATCGACATCAAGAGCGAGACACAGGCAAGAGAGTCCGGTGACTTCTACGATGATTACGATGAAGAGCATGAAGACGCAGAGAACGAGATGACAGAAGAGACTGGTTCCGAGGAGACTCTGGAAGCAGCAGAAGATACAGAAGAGACAGAAACAGAAGCTGAAGAAACAGCAGATGGAGATGCCGAAGAATAATGAAAACGAGAACCAAGATTCCCATGCGTCAGTGTACCGGCTGCAGGGAAATGAAAAGCAAAAAGGAAATGATACGAGTTCTCAAAACATCAGAGAATGAGATCATCCTGGACGCTACAGGCAAAAAGAACGGACGCGGCGCATACCTTTGTTTCTCAGAGGAATGCCTGGAAAAGGCCATCAAAAACCACGGCCTGGAGCGTTCCTTAAAAATGGCAGTTCCGGATGAAGTGTATCAGAACCTCAAGAAGGAGTTTGAGTCAATTGAAAAACAGTAAGGTTTTATCACTCATCGGACTTGCGACAAAAGCAGGAAAAACAGTGAGCGGAGAATTTTCCACAGAGAAATCCGTAAAAACAGGAAAAGGTTTCCTGGCACTGGTGGCAGATGATGCCTCCGAAAACACAAAAAAGAAATTTCGGAATATGTGTACCTATTACGAAGTTCCGTTATATTTCCTTTCAGACAAAGAGAGCCTGGGCAGAGCAATGGGCAGGGAATTCCGTGCCAGCCTTGCCGTGCAGGACGAAAATTTTGCAAAGGCGATCATGAAGGAGCTGGAAAAAGAATCCGGCAGATAACCTGCATGATACAGGCGTCTGTAAGGAGGTTTGACGATAATAATGATAAAAGATAAATTCAGCAGATTGGGAAAGGAGCAATATAGACAATTGGATACTCCAAAAACAGAAGAAAAGACAACAACGGTGAACGCAGAGGGTAACAAGTCTGAGGCACCGAAAAAGAAAAAAAATATCATCCGCGTGTTCCATGCACAGAATGCCAGCGACGGCGGTAAAGGAAGAAGAAAACCGGCAGCCGGCGGCGAGAAGAAAGGTCCGGCACGTTCCCAGAACGGCGGCCAGAGAAATGCAGGAACAAGAAATAATGAATCCGGCGAGCAGAGAAATGGCCAGGGCGGTCAGAACCGTTCTCAGGGCGGAAGACCACAGGGTAACCGTCCGGAAGGAAGAAGAGACGGAAACCGTGACGGAAGAAGCTTTGAGGGAAGAAGAGACGGAGGAAACCGTTTTGGAGGAAACCGTTCCCAGAATGGCGAAGGACGTCCGGCAAGACAGGGCGAAGGTAACAGAGGCTCACGTCAGAATGACGGAAGAGGCGGCAACCGTTTCGGCGGCGGAGCAAACCGTGGCCAGGGCGGCCAGGGTGGACGTTCCGAAGGCGGAAGAGGCGGAGATAACCGTTTCGGCGGACAGAACCGCGGCGGCCAGGGCGGAGCACGTCCGGGACAGAGAAGAAGCAGTTCTTCCGATTCCGTATTTACTCCGGAGCTGACCAAGACATCCAAGGACAGCAAACGTGAGCGTGACAGAGAGAACAAGAACAAGAAGAAAGATTTCGAGAAAGGCGGCCAGGGCGGACGCAGACCAAATCAGGGCGGACGCAGACCGAACTCCAGAATCCCGAAAGCACTTCAGAAACCGAATCCACAGCCGAAGCAGGAAGAGAAGAAGCCGGAGATCAAGGAGATCACCATTCCTGAGAAGCTTACCATCCGTGAGCTTGCAGATGCCATGAAGATGCAGCCATCCGTGATCGTTAAGAAACTTTTCATGGAAGGTGTCATGGTAACCGTAAACCAGGAGATCGACTTCGATAAAGCGGAGGAGATCGCACTTGGATTTGATATCATCGCAGAGAAAGAAGAGAAAGTCGATGTGATCGCAGAACTCCTCAAAGAGGAAGAAGAGGATGAGGAAGATATGGTTCCAAGACCTCCTGTAGTCTGTGTTATGGGTCACGTTGACCATGGTAAAACATCTCTTCTGGATGCAATCCGTAATACAAACGTAACCAGAGGCGAGGCCGGCGGAATCACACAGCACATTGGTGCTTACGTGGTAAATATCAAAGGCCAGAAGATCACATTCCTGGATACACCGGGACATGAGGCATTTACAGCTATGCGTATGCGTGGTGCCAACGCTACGGATATCGCAGTTCTGGTCGTTGCCGCAGACGATGGTGTAATGCCACAGACTGTAGAGGCAATCAGCCATGCAAAGGCAGCAGGTGTTGAGATCATCGTTGCCATCAACAAGATCGATAAACCAAGCGCAAATGTAGAGCGTGTAAAACAGGAACTTTCCGAGTATGAACTGATCCCTGAAGACTGGGGCGGAAGCACCATCTTTGTTCCGGTATCCGCGCATACAGGAGAGGGAATCGAGAGCCTTCTTGAGATGATCCTTCTTACCGCAGAGGTTTCCGAGCTCAAGGCAAACCCGAACCGTGAGGCAAGAGGTCTTGTTATCGAGGCTCAGCTTGACAAAGGTAAAGGACCGGTTGCAACTATCCTTGTTCAGAAGGGTACTCTTCATGTAGGAGATTTCATCGCAGCAGGCGCATGCAGCGGTAAAGTCCGTGCAATGATGGATGATAAGGGACGCCGTGTCAAAGAGGCAGGCCCGTCTACTCCGGTTGAGATCCTTGGTCTTGGCGATGTTCCGAACGCAGGTGAGATTCTGATGTCCTTCGAGAGTGATAAAGAAGCCAAGAACTTTGCAGGCGCATTTGTTACAGAGAACAAGAGCCGTCTTCTTGAGGAGACAAAAGGCAAACTTTCTCTGGATAACCTGTTTGATCAGATCCAGGCAAGCGACCTTAAGGAGCTTCCGATCATCGTCAAAGCCGATGTACAGGGATCTGTTGAGGCAGTAAAACAGAGCCTTACCAAACTTTCCAACGAGGAAGTTATCGTTAAGGTGATCCATGGTGGTGTAGGTGCCATCAATGAGTCTGATGTCAGCCTTGCGGCAACATCCAACGCCATCATCATCGGATTTAACGTACGTCCGGATACCACAGCAAAACAGCTTGCTGAGCAGGAGGGCGTTGACCTTCGACTTTACAAGGTCATCTACCAGGCAATCGAGGATGTAGAGGCAGCCATGAAGGGTATGCTGGATCCTGTATTCGAGGAGAAAGTCATCGGCCACGCAGAGGTCCGTCAGCTGTTCAAGGCATCCGGTGTCGGTACCATCGCAGGAAGCTATGTGCTTGACGGTACATTCCAGCGTAACTGCAAGGTTCGTATCACAAGAGGCGAGGATCAGATCTACGAGGGTGAGCTTGCATCCCTGAAGAGATTCAAAGATGATGTCAAAGAAGTCCGTGCCGGATATGAGTGTGGTCTTGTATTCAACGACTTCAACGATGTCAAGGAAGAAGATAAAGTCGAGGCATATATCATGGTAGAGGTACCAAGATAGGAGTGACCTAAAAATGAGAAAAAACAGCATTAAAAATACACGTGTGAATGGTGCGGTTCTTAAAGAACTCAGCACCATCATACACAGCGAGATCAAGGACCCCAGGATCCATCCGATGACTTCTGTGACAGCTGTGGAGGTAGCACCGGATCTTAAGACCTGCAAAGCCTACATCAGTGTGCTGGGTGAAAAACAGGCCAAAGATTCCACCATCCGTGGCTTAAAGAATGCAGAGGGTTACATCCGGAGAGAACTGGCCAGAAGACTGAACCTCCGCAATACACCGGAGATCCGTTTTGTCCTGGATGAGTCCATTGAATATGGCGTAAATATGTCAAAGAAGATCAATGACGTAATGAGTGGGATGGAAACAGAGGAATAGGTGGAAAAAATGAAAAACATTTCAGAAATACTGGAAAATGTAAAAACCGTAGGCATTGGCGGCCACATCCGTCCGGATGGGGACTGCATCGGTTCCTGTATGGCTCTGTATCTCTATATCCGGAAGTATTTCCCGGATATAGAGGCAGATGTTTATCTGGAAGACCGGAAACCGGTATTTGATTACATTGACAGAATGGATGAGGTTAAGACAGAAGCAGAAGAAGATAAGGTCTATGATCTTTTTATCACCTGTGATGTCAGCGCACTGGACCGCCTTGCTGTTGCCAGAAAATATTTCGACACAGCAAAAAAGACCGCATGCATTGACCATCATGTGAGCAATAACGGATTTGCAGATGTCAATCATGTAAAGGGTGAGATCGGTTCCGCCAGCGAAGTCCTGTACGGACTGATGGATGCGGAAAAGATCGATCGATCCATTGCGGTTCCGATCTATACGGGAATGGCACATGATACCGGCGTGTTCCAGTATTCTTCCACAACACCGGAAACCATGAGGATCGCCGGTGAACTGATGAAAACAGGATTTGATTTCAGCAGGATCATTGACGAGTCCTTTTACCAGAAAACATATCTTCAGAATCAGGTCATGGGCCGTGTGCTGGCAGAGAGCATCCTTCTCCAGGGCGGCAAATGCGTAGCCGGATATCTGAAGAGACGGGAGATGGAATTCTACGGAGTGGAAGGAAAGGATCTGGAGGGAATCGTGAGCCAGCTCCGTCTGACCGCCGGCGTGGAAGTCGCGATCTTTATCTATGAGATAGAGAGCCAGCGTTTCAAAGTATCTCTCCGTTCCAATGGCAAGGTGGATGTGAGCAGGATCGCCGTATTCTTCGGAGGCGGCGGACATGTGCGTGCGGCCGGCTGCGATATGCAGGGATCCATGTACGATGTGCTCAACAACCTTACCGCTGAGATCGAAAAACAGCTTGCAGAGGAGTAAATAAAGATCATGGACGGAATACTCGTGATCCGAAAGGAAAAAGGTTATACCTCTCATGATGTGGTTGCAAAGCTGCGTGGGATCCTCCACATGAAAAAGATCGGCCATACAGGAACCCTGGACCCGGCAGCAGAGGGAGTACTTCCCGTTGCGCTTGGAAGGGGAACCCGTCTGGTGGAGCTTCTTACCGAAAAAGAAAAAACATACGAAGCGGTTTTAAGACTGGGCGTCACTACAGATACCCAGGATATGACAGGAACTGTTCTTTCCGAAAAACCGGTAACGGTCACAGAGGAGGAAGTCCGGGAAGCAGTGGCTTCTTTTGTGGGAGATCAGATGCAGATCCCGCCTATGTATTCCGCTTTGAAAGTAAACGGAAAGAAGCTTTACGAGCTGGCCAGAGAAGGAAAAACCATAGAGCGCAAGCCGCGCCCTGTGGTTTTTTATGAGATAAGGATACTGGATATAAGCCTTCCGCTGGTGCGTATCAGCGTTACCTGCAGCAAGGGAACCTATATCCGTACACTTTGCAATGACATTGGAGAAAAATTAGGCTGCGGCGGAGCCATGGAAGAACTTCTTCGGACCAGGTCCGGAAACTTCACACTGGAAGAAAGTATGACACTTTCCCAGGTGGAAGAAGCGGTTGCCGACGGAACCATCGAAGAAAAGATCGTTCCTATCGAGGAAGTACTTTCCATGTATCCGGCCCTTACCTGTACGCCGGAGGGAGACAGACTTCTGAACAACGGAAATCCGCTCCCTGAGGAACTGGTACAGGGAGGCAGCAGAGAAGAAAAAGTCCGGATGTATAAAAGCGGCGGAAACTTCACAGGAATATACGGCTGGGATGAAAGAAAACAGAAATACGTTCCCGTCCGCATGTTCTTTGTATAGATTTTTTATAAAAACTTGCAGGAGCAGATATGGAATACTTGAAGATTGACGGAGAATTTCCGCGCCTGTCAGGGAGTGCGGTAACACTTGGAAAATTTGACGGCATACACCGTGGCCACCGGAAACTGGTAAAAAAGATCCTGGAGCAGAAAGAAAAAGGACTTCAGACCATTCTTTTTTCACTGGGGATCGGAAGCCAGATGATCTTTACAAAAGAAGAACGATGCAGGATCCTTGAGGACGCAGGCGTGGACGTCCTCATCGAATGCCCGCTGGACACCCGGATCCGTCATATGAAGGCGGAAACATTTATAAAAGAGATCCTGGTGGGAGATCTTCAGGCAGAACACGTTGCCGTAGGAGAAGATTTCCGGTTCGGATATGAGCGCAAGGGAAATCCGGATGTCCTCCGCGAAATGGGAAAGAAACTTGGCTTTTCGGTGGATGTGATCCCGAAAGAAATGGAAGGAAAGAGAAAGATCAGCAGTACTTTTATCCGTGAGGAACTCAAAAGAGGAAACATGGAAAAGGTCAATGATCTTCTGGGATTTCCGTTTTTTGTAGACGGAGTGATCGAACATGGCAGAGGAATGGGACATAAGTTCCTTCTTCCCACCACCAATATCGTTCCTGCAAAAGAAAAGCTGATGCCGCCAAACGGAGTCTATGATACGGTGTCCCATTTTAAGGACAGAAGCCTTAGGGGAATCACCAACGTAGG
>CAVEKJ010000088.1:0-7110 GCA_963616205.1 Prevotella sp. | reverse complement strand
CCTTAAGGCGGGACAGAATGATATTGCGATCAATTTTATGGTGCTTCCGGAGTTTTTTGATGTGGCCTATTCCATGACCGGAAATGACAATATGCTGGCAGATTTTCTGGTGAATGTGCTGCGCCAGGATGAAGAGCGTGGCGAATATCTTCACTTTAAGGTCGCGGAGGTCCTGCAGATCCAGAATCTTCTGGAAAATATCATCTATTCACTGGTAAACGGAGAAGAAAATCGGGAGCGGATCAATCAGACCACAATGGGCCTGATCTTTATGTATCTGGTGGAATCCGTGCAGTATGTGGAAATGCGCCTTCCCAATCAGTATGAGAATATGATCTCCATGACAACGCTGGACTACATCGAACAGAAATACCGGACAGCTACCCTGACAGAGCTTTGTACAAGACTTCATCTGCCCATGCATGTGCTGAGTAAGATGATCAAGAAAACGACGGGATTTAATTTCAAGGAACTTCTTCAGAGAAAACGGCTGAATAAAGCAGTGGAATTGATGTGTGAGACGGATCTGCCCATCAGTGATATTATCGCGGCGGTAGGGTATGAGAATAACAGTTATTTCCACAGGGTATTTAAAGAACATTATCATATGACACCGCGGGCGTTCCGTGTGAAGAACAGTGAAAAAGAGCAGGTAAGATTATAGAAGATAAAAAATGCCATACCATAACCAGGGTGTTGAACAGATCTGGAATATAGTATGGCATTTTTGTTCGTGGGCGAGGTGCAGACAGGATCAGATATCGTGGAACTGACCAATCTTATCTTTGATCCTCTGCATTTCATTATCCATATCAATGACAGCACGGGCACAGTTCAGAAGTTCGCTGCTGACGTCATCGTAACCCTCCATCTCCTCGATATCCTGTTTATATCTGAGCTGATGCTCCAGGGTAGCCCAGAAATCCATACCGTTGGTACGGATCTGGATCTCCGCACGCATGGGCGTTTTTCCCTTGGAAAAGAATACAGGGATCTCCACGATCATGTGGTAGCTGCGGTAACCATTCGGTTTGGGATTTTTGATATAATCTTTTACTTTGATAACCGTGATATCGTCCTGCTTGGCAATGAGGTCTGCAATGGTGTAGATATCGTCAAGAAAGGCACAGACAACACGGATACCTGCGACATCATTGAGCTGGTTCTGGATATTCTCGGCAGTAAAGTCATAGCCCAGTTTTTTCAGTTTCTTGTAGATGCTTTCCGGCTTTTTGATCCTGGTCTTGATAAAGGAGATCGGGTTACGTTTATATTCTACGGAGAATTCGTCATTGAGAACTTCCAACTTGGTGCGGACCTCACGGACAGTACAGCGGTACATCATCATAAGGTCATTGAATTTTGCGGAATTTTTAATAAAAACCTGCGGATCTGGTGTATCCAGCCAGGTATTTGTATTTTTTTCAGCCATGGTATTTTCTGGTAGAACTCCCTTCATATGTGATTTTTATAACAATTATATTACTGTAATTATAGAATAAAATTTGGCTTTTTTCAACTTTTGTATTGACATATCAGAAATCCTGTGTTATTTTATATAAAAAGTTTAATTAAGTAAACCACTAAACCGTTGAAGCGGAGATAAAGTTATTCATGCGCGCACAGAGAGTCCGGGAGGGTGAGAGCCGGGCCGAGAAGCAGTTTATCAAATGGACCGCGGAGGGCACAGGGAAAGGCGTTGTAAATGCTGAGTATTCTGTGACGTGAAGGCATACGTCAGTTGCCGGGAATATGAAGGTATTCCGCCAAGTGCACGGGTCGAACCGTGAATCAGGGTGGCACCGCGGGTGATTTTGAATTTGACGCTCGTCCCTGGCAGAACCAGATTCTGCCGGAGACGGGCGATTTTTGTATACAGATTTTCTGAAATCTGTATACATGAGCAAGCAGCGGATGCGGATTGCGAATGTCCCGTACAGTACCATTTCAATGTCTCCGGCACAGGATGATAAAAACTCAGGAGGGCCTGTATATGTATCCAACATTAGAAAAACTTAAAAGTATCGCACAGTCAGGCGAATACCGGCGCATCCCTGTATGCAGAGAGCTGTATTCCGACCGCTACACACCTGTAGAAGTTATGAGAACCTTACGCACAGCCAGCAGACACTGTTATCTTCTGGAAAGTGCCAGCCAGACAGAAGTATGGGGCCGCTATTCCTTCCTGGGATATGAACCATCCATGGAGATCACCTGTACAGACGGAAATCTTCAGATCCGAAAGATCCATGAGGACGGAACCGAAGAGAAAAGTGTACAGCAGGTAAAACATCCGGGAGAAGCCATCCGGGAGATCCTGAAAGAGTACAAAAGCCCGGTACTGGAAAACATGCCAACATTTACCGGCGGCCTGGTAGGATATTTTTCCTACGATTATATCAAATACAGCGAGCCGAAGCTGAGACTTACCGATGAAACCGTACAGGATTTCCGGGACATGGACCTGATGCTTTTTGACCAGGTAATTGCCTTTGATCATTACAGGCAGAAGGTACTTCTGATCACAGGAGTTATGACCGATGATCTGGAAAATTCCTATAAAAAAGCAGAAGAGAAGCTGCAGGAGATGGCAGACCTGATCCGGAACGGAAAACATAATGAGTTCCCGTCCCTGAAACTGAAATCTTCCATTGAACCGCAGTTTCCGAAAGAAAAATACTGCGAGATGGTAGAAACCGCCAAGCATTATATCCGTGAAGGAGATATTTTCCAGGTAGTTCTTTCCAACCCTATGAGAGCAAAAGCAGAGGGAAGCCTGTTTGATACATACCGTGTTCTCCGGGCTACCAATCCTTCGCCGTATATGTTTTATTTTTCCAGCGATGATATCGAGATCGCCGGAGCATCCCCGGAAACTCTGGCCAAGCTTACAGGAACCGAATTAAGTACCTTCCCGTTAGCAGGAACCAGACCAAGAGGAAAAACAAAAGAAGAAGATGAGGCACTGGAAAAAGGCCTCCTGGCAGATGAGAAAGAACGGGCCGAGCACAACATGCTTGTGGATCTGGGAAGAAATGATATCGGAAAGATCAGTAAGATCGGCACCGTAAAAGTAGAAAAATATATGTGCATCGAGCGTTTTTCCCATGTGATGCATATCGGTTCCACTGTTACCGGCCAGATCCGGGACGACAAAGATGCGGTGGATGCAGTAGATGCCATCCTCCCGGCAGGAACCCTTTCCGGAGCACCGAAGTTCCGTGCCTGCCAGATCATTCAGGAACTGGAACAGAGCAAACGAGGCATTTACGGCGGCGCCATCGGATATCTGGATTTCGCGGGAAACCTGGATACCTGCATTCGGTCCGGAGCCGGGATCGTGGCAGACAGTGTTCCGGAAAGTGAATTTCAGGAATGCTGCAACAAGGCAAGAGCCGTTGTACAGGCAATCGAAACTGCACAGGAGGGACTGGAATGATAGTACTGATCGATAATTATGATAGCTTTTCCTACAATGTTTACCAGCTGATCGGTTCCGTGGAACCGGATATCAAAGTGGTACGAAATGATGAAGTAACTGTTGGAGAGCTGGAGGCCATGAAACCGGAAGCACTGATCCTTTCCCCGGGCCCCGGACGTCCGGCAGATGCGGGAATCTGTATTGAATCCATAAAATATTTCAAAGACAAGCTGCCAATCCTGGGTATCTGTCTTGGACATCAGGCCATCTGTGAAGCATTCGGAGGAACCGTCTCCTACGCAAAAGAGCTGATGCACGGCAAACAGAAGGAAATCCGTAAAGTTGGTGAGAGTCAGATGTTTAAGGGCCTGCCGGAAACTTTCCTGGCGGCAAGATATCACTCCCTGGCAGCAATCCGGGATACCTTACCGGAAGAACTTACTGTTACCGCAGAGTCTGAGGACGGAGAGATCATGGCACTGGAACACAAAAAATATCCGATCTTCGGATTACAGTTTCATCCGGAATCGGTTATGACACCAGAGGGAAAAAAGATGATAGAGAACTTTATGAAAGTTGTCAGAGAAAAGTAAAACAGAGAATGGTAATCCATACAAGATAGAATTGTTACAGAACAGGAGGAAAAAACAATGATCAAAGAAGCAATCATCAAACTTTCAAAAAAAGAAGATCTTACATATGACGAAGCGGAAGCCGTAATGAATGAGATTATGGACGGAGCGGCAACACCGGTGCAGATGGCATCCTACCTTACCGCACTTTCCATGAAGGGAGAAACCATCGATGAGATCACAGCATCCGCAGCCGGAATGCGTGCACACTGCATCAAACTTCTTCACGACATGGATGTACTGGAGATCGTTGGAACCGGCGGTGACGGATCAAACTCCTTCAACATTTCCACAACTTCTTCCCTTGTAATTGCAGCAGGCGGCGTTCCGGTGGCAAAACACGGAAACCGTGCAGCATCTTCCAAGAGCGGAGCAGCAGACGTTCTGGAAGCACTTGGTGTAAAGATCACCATCCCGCCGGAAAAAAGTGCGGAGATCCTGAAAAAGATCAACATCTGCTTCCTGTTCGCACAGAATTATCACATTGCCATGAAATACGTGGCACCGATCCGAAAAGAGCTTGGAATCCGTACCGTATTTAATATCCTGGGACCATTGAGCAACCCGGCAGGCGCAAACATGGAGCTGATGGGAGTCTTTGATCAGTCTCTGGTAGAGCCCCTGGCCCAGGTTATGATGAAACTTGGTGTAAACCGTGGAATGGTCGTTTACGGACAGGACAGCCTGGATGAGATTTCCATGAGCGCACCGACTTCTGTATGCGAGATCAAGGACGGATGGTTCCAGTCCTACGAGATCACACCGGAGCAGTTCGGCTACACACGCTGCAGCAAAGAAGAACTGGCTGGCGGAACACCGGCAGAGAATGCGGAGATCACAAAAGCCATTGTAAACGGAACTGAAAAAGGACCGAAGCGCCAGGCTGTATGCATGAATGCAGGTGCAGCACTTTATATCGCAGGAAAGGCAGAGAGTCTGGAAGCTGGTGTGAAGATGGCAGAAAATCTGATCGACAGCGGCGCAGCAGCAGCCAAGCTTGAGGAATTTATTAAACTGAGTAATGAAATAACTGCCTGACACCAAAGAATGTGAGCTGAAATATCGAGGAGACAATAAGGAATGAGTAAAATAAACATTCTGGAAGAAATCGCAGGAAAAACAAGAGAGCGTATTGAGAAGGAAAAACTTCAGCTTCCCCTGGAACAGCTGAAAGCCCTGGCAGAAAAAGCACCGCAGCAGCCCTCCTTCCTGGAAGCTCTGAAAAAGCCGGGCATGTCCTACATCTGTGAAGTAAAAAAAGCATCCCCGTCCAAGGGGCTGATCGCACCGGATTTTCCATATCTGGAAATCGCAAAAGAATACGAGGCAGCAGGCGCATCCGCGATCTCCTGCCTCACAGAACCATTTTACTTCATGGGAAGTGATGCTTATCTCCGTGAGATCACAGAAACGGTGGATATCCCGGTTCTCCGGAAGGACTTCACGGTGGATAAGTACATGATCTACCAGGCAAAAGCATTCGGCGCATCGGCCGTGCTTCTGATCTGCGCCATCTTAAATGACCAGGAACTCCTGGAATACCGGGAGCTTGCAGAATCCCTGGGAATGGATGCGCTGGTGGAAGCCCACGATGAGGAAGAAGTGGCAAGAGCGTTAAAGGCAGGTGCAAAGATCGTCGGGGTCAACAACCGTGACCTGAAAACCTTTAATGTGGATATGGACAACAGTATCCGCCTCAGAAACCTGGCACCGGACAATGTGGTATTTGTTTCCGAGAGCGGAATCAAAAACGCAGGGGACATCGCCATTCTGGAAAGAAACCGTGTAGGTGCAGTCCTGATCGGTGAGACATTGATGCGAAGCCCGGATAAAAAAGCAGCACTGGAAGAACTGAACGGCGGTGCTCTGGTATGAAAAAAGAAGTTAGAACCAGGATCAAGATCTGCGGCCTGACCCGCCCGGAAGACATCCAGGCAGTCAACGAAGCAAGACCGGACTTTGCAGGATTCATTGTAGAATTTCCCAAAAGCCGGAGAAACGTCACAGTGGACCAGCTGAAAGCGCTCCGGGAAAAACTGGATGAGAGCATTTTGCCGGTAGGCGTATTTGTCAATGCACCGGTGGAACTGCCTGCCAGACTTTTAAACGATGGAACCATTGCACTGGCGCAGCTTCACGGACAGGAAGACGAGGCATACATACACCAGCTGAAAACCATGACAGACCAGCTCATCATCAAGGCTTTTTCCATAAAAACAGAAGCAGATGTGGAGCAGGCGATCCGTTCGGAAGCAGACTACATTCTGCTGGATCAGGGAGCGGGAGGCACCGGAGAGACCTTTGACTGGAGTCTGGTACCGGCCATAAAACGCCCGTGGTTTCTGGCCGGAGGTCTTGGCTGTGACAACCTGGAAACAGCCATAAAGATGCTTCACCCCTGGGCGGTAGACTTAAGCAGCAGCGTAGAAACTGACGGTCACAAAGACCCGGATAAAATAGCAAAAGCGGTGCAGACCGTGAGGAACATAAAGGAGGATTTTTAATATGTCAAAAGGAAGATTCGGCATCCATGGCGGACAGTACATCCCGGAAACACTGATGAACGCCGTTCTGGAGCTTGAGGAAGCATATAATCACTACAAAAACGACCCGGAATTCAACCGTGAGCTCACCGAGCTTCTCAATGAGTACGCAGGAAGACCATCCCGTCTTTACTATGCGGCACATATGACTGAAGACCTGGGCGGAGCCAAGATCTATCTGAAACGAGAAGACTTAAACCACACAGGAGCCCACAAGATCAACAACGTACTTGGCCAGGTGCTTCTTGCAAAAAAAATGGGCAAGACCCGTGTCATTGCAGAGACCGGTGCAGGCCAGCACGGCGTGGCAACCGCAACCGCAGCAGCGCTGATGGGTATGGAATGTGAAGTCTTCATGGGAAAAGAGGACACCGAGCGTCAGGCCCTGAACGTATATAAAATGCGCCTCCTTGGTGCAAAAGTCCATGCAGTTACAAGCGGAACCGCAACCTTAAAAGACGCCGTTTCCGAGACCATGCGTGAGTGGACAAACCGTATTGCGGACACTCATTAT
>CAVEKJ010000087.1:0-7124 GCA_963616205.1 Prevotella sp. | reverse complement strand
CCATTGCCTCCTATGGTTATATGGATGAGAACGGAGAAGTCACGGAAAGCTTCGGGCAGATTCTGCTGGATGGCGGAAAATATAAATATCAGGCGCAGTAAAGCGTAACGAATGGGGCTGTCGCAAAATCATCAAAATAGATGATTGAGCGGCAGCTTCCGCTTTTTATATTAAAAAAATCGAGTTAAAATCTATTTTATAGATCTTATCCCGATTTTTGCCGTACTTTAACAAGCCTTTGAAATTTTTCTATATTTTATGCCGATCTGACCTCAAACAAGTAGGTCTTCGTCCGCTCTTTTTGGATCTTTGCATGTAGTTTATTCAGATTATATCCCATGCAGAGCAAAAGGATCTCCAGTTTTACCTTGGTTTTCCCACGGAGTAAAAATCTTTGAAATTCATAATCATTTTTCAAAACACCAAATGCCCCTTCTACCTGTATGGAGCGGTTCATCCGGTACTGGATCCCTGTTTCGCTCAGGATGTTTTCATAGGATTCCTGTCGCTTTTCAAGGAAACTTTTTGATACATACAATCTCTTGTTCCCTTTGGCACGGGTACATTTTCCTTTGTGTGGACAATCCGTACAATCCTCACATTCATACACAGTTACTTCTGATGCATAGCCGCTTTTACTTTTCTGTTTCTTAAGAAAGAGAGCTTTCAGGCTTTTTCCTGCATGACAGGTATAAGTATCCGAATTCTCGTCATATCCCATATTTTCCCGTTTGCTGATATCCTGTTTAAAACTGCGTTTTTTCCATGTTTCATAAGTTTGTGGCTTGATATATGGTTTCTGACCGGAACCGCGCAGATACACATAGCCCTCTTCGCTTTCATAGCCGGAATCAGCTGTAACACTTGGATAGCGGAATCCAAGCTTCTCTTCCATAGTCTTTAAAAATGGGACCAGTGTCCATACATCATTTCTGTCCTGAAATACATCCGTTGCCACGATATATTCACTGTCTACGCCGATCTGGATGTTATAGCCTGGCTTTAGCTGCGCATTACGCATATGATCATCTTTCATATGCATAAAGGTTGCATCCGGATCTGTTTTACAATAATTATTCCTTCCCTGAAAGCTGGCGTTGTGCCAGTCATATGTTACCTGGCGTTCACGGAAACGCTGAAACAGTTCCAGATATTTCTGGTTTTTACTTTTCCTTTTTCCGCGGCCATGAACGAACTCTGTTTTATCCTGCTGGCATTTTTCTTCCAGATACCGGGTAATCCTTTGGAGATCCCGCGCTCTGGATTCTTCTTCTACACTAAATGACTGGATGTATTCCTGATTTAGAAGCTGTACCGCTTCTTGAATCTTATGGAACATTTTTTCTTCCCATTTCCCAACAGACTTTCTCCAGATAAATGTATATTTGTTGGCACAGGCTTCCAGCTTTGTACCATCGATAAAAACGGTTTCCGCAGACAGTTCCTGTGCATCTTTCAGTCGCTGTACCATCTGATAAAACAGATCTTCACAGGCTTCTGCAAGAAATCCGGTTCGAAAACGGGCGATCGTACTATGATCAGGTGCTTTCTGACCGGCAAGCAGCCACATAAAGTTAATGTCTCTGCGGCATGCCTGTTCTATTTTTCTGGAAGAATAAATGTTTTGGGAATAAGCATAAGTTAGGACTTTAAACATGGTCTTCGGATCCACTGCAGGATTTCTTCCTTTGGAAGAGTAAGCCTTATACAGAAATGCATAATTGAGTTCCTCAAGCTCATGGCTCAGCAGTCGGACAGAATCATCATCAGGAACAAGTCCTTCTAAACTTAATGGTAAAACCAGTTGATAAGTTTCACCGAATTCGGTATAATTTTTATGGTATTTTATTTTACTGAGCATAATTTATTATACCATGAATGGCAGGTTCTTCGGAGCCTGCTTTTTCATTTCTACACACACCTAAAATGAATTTTTAAATTCCATCATCCGTTTATGTGGTAGGATTTACTCTCGCACAGTTGATATTTACTCTTTCATATAAAAGTGGTACATTTATTTCTCCTTCTGACAGCAGTAGAAGGAGACCAGCTATGAAATGTCAACCATAAATTAGCAAAAAAATTCTTTTTCATATCGGTGGTAAAAAAGGGTAACTTTAATAGAGCTCCCTTAGGGTGCTTTTTCAAAATCTATCGATATTGGTATACAGATCTCTTATTCGAGGTTAAATTCTACATTGTCAGTGAGCATCTTCCAGATGACTCTGACAAGTTTGCCGGCACAATGCCCAAGTGCATTGTAATGAGACCGGCCTTCAGCCCTCTTGGCATCATAATAAGCCTTGAAGGTTGCGTTGTTTCTAACAACGTTCCAAGCTGCATTTACAAGAGCGTATCGTAATACACGAGAGCCACGTTTGGACATTCTTGTTGTTTTAGCCTGAAAGTTACCAGACTGATAAACAGAAGGATCCAGACCTGCAAATGCAAGCAGTTTATTAGGATTGGAGAAACGGTGAATATCACCTATTTCACCAAGAATCATTCCACCATTGATATATCCGATACCAGGAATGGTCATGATGACAGAATCCGTGTATTTCATGATTTCGGTCATCTCAGCTTCAATCTTATTTAATTGGCTATCCAGTAACTCGATTTGTTGGATTGTCTGAGTTATCTGAATAGATATAGCGCTGTCGTTTGCACCGACAGACTTCTGTGCGAGAACTCTTAATTCCTTGGCCTGCTCTTTGGTAAAGTGTCCGTGTGAGTTCACTTTGAGCAGATTTGCCAGATGAGTCATATGCATGGAAGCAATCTCTTTTGGAGAAGGTGCTTCTTTTAATAAAGCATAGACAGCGTGCTGATGCAGACCGGATTTGAAAAAGTATTGAATTTCCGGGAATACCTGATCAACATAGGTTGTCAGTTGGATTTTCAACCGGGTACGTTGCTTTATGGTTTTCTGCCGGAAACGTCCCAAAGCCTTCAGATCCATCATATCGAGATCAAAGAAACTGACGAATCTCAGGTTGTCCTGCATCATAAGAGTTTTAGCAATCACATAAGTGTCGACCTTATCTGTCTTAGTTTTGCGAATGTTATTTTTTCGCATCTGACAGGTTTTGATGGGGTTCAACACACACACTTGATAAAGCTCAGTAACAAGGTATCGAACAAGGTTGTCACCGTAGTGTGCCGTTGACTCAAGACCGATGATGAGGCTGTTCTTATCGAAAGATTCGAGTTTAGAGACCAGCAGTTGGAAGCCATCAGCGTCATTAGTGAATTTGAACGGCTCAATGATAATTTCACCGTCGGAAGAAATCGCAGCGGCGAAATGGTTAAGTTTGGCAATATCAATGCCTACGTAAATTTTCATGAGGTTGTACCTCCCTTTCTTAAAGTCTGATACCATGATGTCCACCATCGATTATCATCGTAGACTTGATAGAAATAAGTACTCTGAGTGAAGACACTCCGGTAACATCCAGCTAATAAACAATTCAGATAAAGGTAGCGGCAATACACTCCAGTCGAGTAGTCAAGCTACAGGAAACAAATCAAAAGTCCATAGTATCTGAATTGTATTGAACCACGATATTAAAAGAAAGGAAACGTGTGATAATTAACTTCCTAATTATCATACAAGGAACCATGAGTAAATATATCCCCGGAAATCAAAAGCATCTTACACTCGAAGACCGTATTTACATTGAAAATGAGCTGAACAAAGGTACATCCTTTAAGGATATCGCCAGGTTTCTGTGCAAGGATCCGACTACTATCTCCAAAGAAGTAAAGGCTCATCGCCTTTCTGACTGGTATCACAAAGGTTCTTTCTATAATGCTAAAAATTTCTGTACTCACAGATATCATTGCAAGAAAACCAATGCCTGCGGAAAGATCGTCCTCTGCGGTGTTAAATGTGCTTCCTGTCCAACATGCAACCAGACCTGTAAAGATTTTGAGAAAGAACGATGCTCCCGTTTGGATAAAGCTCCTTATGTTTGCAATGGTTGTTCCATGAAAATCAATCATTGTACAATCGCTCATAAATATTTATACAATGCACGATTCGCACATCGCAAATATCGGGAAAAACTTTCTGATTCCAGAGCCGGTATCAATCTCACGAAACGTGAACTACATAAAAAAGACCGCGTCATCTCTCCACTTATTGCACAAGGTCAATCACCCTATCAGATCGTCACCAATCACCCCGAATTGAATCTCTCAGTCAGGACTATGTACGACTATCTGGATCAGGGATTGTTTACAGCACGCAATGTGGATTTAAAGCGCAAGGTGAAGTTCAAGCCGCGCAAATGCCACAAAACGCAGATTGCAGACCGTACAGTTTTTATCAACCGCACTTATCGGGATTTTCAATCATTGCAGCTTGCATCCTTTGCTGAAATGGACACCGTCCATTCTTCCAGAGATTCAAAGAAAACGCTGCTTACCTTCTTTTTTATAAAAGAAAAACTTTTTCTCGCCTTTTTAATGAGCCGCTGCACGGAAAGCGCTGTACGCCGCGTATTTGATCGATTAGAACGTCGTTTGGGAACTTATGAATTCCTTTCAGCTTTTGAATACATACTAACTGATCGGGGAACAGAATTTGGAGATCCCACATCATTGGAAACGGGAATAGAGGGCATACAGCGCACCAGTATTTATTATTGTGATCCCATGAGAAGCGGACAGAAAGGTGGATTGGAACAGGCGCACACCATGCTTCGTATGGTACTTCCCAAAGGAACCAACTTTGAATTTCTTACCCAATGGGATGTAAACCTGATCGTAAATCATATCAACTCGACACCCAGAGAAAGTCTTGACGGACGGACTCCCTACAGTGTTGCACTCGAAACATTAGGTGAAAACGTGTTAAACGCATTTCAGCTTAGACCGATTGCCCCGGATGAGGTCAATCTGACGCCTAAGCTGATACGCTTTAACCGTTAATAGAACTAAACGAATCGAAATCTGCTGTCAGACTGGAAGTAAACTTTTCACATTTTTCAGATGCGACCAGTGGAATTTAGTCTAGCACACTACCTTCCAGTGGTTTGTTTTCCGTGTCCAGAAATCGAGTATTTTTCGATAAGCTGAGCTTATTATAACAGAAAACAGGAAATTTTGCTCAAAAACCTTCCGCAAAATCAGCAAAAAAACAGAGTTCGGTGGAATTTAGTGTTGCACTGGAATTTACTTTTTCAAGTCAGCAAATCTTTTCGACACAAAACGACGTGAAAATTTCAAAAGTAAATTCCACCGCCCGCCTATGCGGTGGAATTTACTCCTGCATGAGTAGAGTTTAATCTTTCATACATTCATGCTATGATCGTGGAGACTTTCTGACAGCAGTAGAAGGAGATCTCCATGAGCAAATATATTCCTGGTAACCAGAAACACCTTTCCCTTGAAGACCGTAAATACATTGAGCGTTCCCTGAACAATGGCTGCTCCTTTAAAGATATTGCCCGGTTCTTATGCAAGGATCCTACTACCATTTCAAAGGAGGTAAAGCTCCATCGTGTAAGCGATTGGTATCATAAAGGATCCTTTCTTAACGCTCGCAACTTCTGCATTCACAGATACCACTGCAGAAAAACAAATGTATGCAGAAAAATCATACTCTGCAGCATTAAGTGTACTTCCTGTCCAACCTGTAACCAAACCTGCCCAGATTTCATTAAAGAACAGTGTAACCGTCTTGATAAGGCTCCTTACGTTTGTAATGGATGTTCGAAAGCCATCAATCGTTGTTCCATTGCTCACAAGTACCGTTACGATGCTGTTTTTGCAAACCGTAAATATAAGGAATGTCTGTCTTCTTCCAGGGCTGGTATAAACATGGCAAAGCATGAGTTGCGTCAAAAAGACATGGTCATTTCGCCTCTTATTTATCAAGGACAATCACCCTATCAGATCATTACAAACCACCCTGAGTTGGATATGTCAGTCAGAACACTTTACTCCTACCTCAATGATGGCGTTCTTACGGCAAGAAATGTTGATTTGAAGCGCAAGGTAAAGTTCAAACCTCGCAAAGTTCATAAAACTCAGATCAAAGACCGTACTGTTTTTCAAGGCCGTATGTTTTCAGATTTTCAAAAGCTGAAACTCGATCATTTCGCTGAAATGGATACCGTCCATTCTTCTCAGGAATCCAAACGTGTCATTCTCACCTTCTTTTTGACTCGTGAGAAGTTATTCCTGGCTTTCGTTATGAACCGCTGTACTAAGGGCGCTGTTCGGCTTATTTTTGACAAATTGGAACATCAACTGGGAACCTATGATTTTCTCACTTTATTCAACACGATTCTAACGGACCGTGGATCAGAGTTCGGCGATCCTGATTCTTTAGAAACAGGATCTGAGGGTATCATCCGTTCAAGTATCTATTTCTGCGATCCCATGAGAAGTGGTCAAAAAGGGGGTATTGAACAGGCACACACCATGCTCCGCATGGTGCTGCCAAAGAAAACCAGCTTTGAATTTCTCACTCAATGGGATCTGAGAACTATTGTGGACCATATCAATTCCACTCCTCGAGAAAGCCTTGGCGGCCGCACTCCGTATGATGTCGCACTTGAAAACTACGGTATTGACATTTTAAAAGCACTTCAGCTTAGGCCGATTCCACCCGATGAGGTCAATCTGACACCTAAGCTGATTCGCTTTAACCACTAACTTAGCATAAAAATCTGCTGTCAGACTGGAACTTAGCAATTCACATTTTTTAGATGTGGCCTGTGGAATTTAGTCTTGCACACCAAATATCCAGAGGTCTCTTTTCCATGTCATAAACTCAGATATTTTATGGGAAGTTGGCTTAATTATAGCAGTTATCCAAAAATTTTGCTCATTATAATTCGATAAAATCAAGGGATTTTAATATCCAGTGGAATTTACCTCTGCACTGGAATTTACTTTTTCAAGTTAGCGACATAAAACGACGTAGCAAAACAACCATCTGTAGAAGAACACTCCACAAATGGCTGTCTTATAAACTCTAAGAATTATAAGTATAGTCTCTTACCTTATGACAATCAGCCTAAAAATCCCCTTTAATGGCCACTGGAGGATATCGGCAATGTATATGCATTATAATCAGGAAACAAATCTCTATATTCGCCCCTGTGTTAGTA
>CAVEKJ010000086.1:0-7152 GCA_963616205.1 Prevotella sp. | reverse complement strand
ATTTAACTTTATCCGTTTTTTTGCCTTTAACTTGAAATTTTTCCATCCAAAAGTTTCTCTTCAGGAAACAACATGTGTTTGCATTTTATCATAAATCCTTTAAAATATTTCTTTATCTGATACAATAAAATTTACAGGATGGTATAAAAAATGAAAGAGAAAAAAAGTAATTTCAGCGGCTCCCTTGGATTTGTCCTTGCCGCTGCGGGAAGTGCTGTAGGTGTGGGAAACATCTGGCGCTTTCCTTATTTATGTGCCAAGGACGGCGGTGGTTTGTTTCTCATCGTCTATCTGCTGCTGGTTCTGACCTTTGGTTTCGTACTGCTGACCACGGATATCGCTATTGGCCGCCGTACCAAACAGAATGCTCTGAAAGCCTTCGGTACCCTGCACCCGAAATGGAAATTTCTGGGATATCTCACATTCCTGGTTCCGACGCTGATCATGACTTACTACTCCGTTATCGGCGGATGGATCACCAAATATTTCTGTGCTTACATTGTTTCCAACGGTTCCGCAGCTGCCGAAGACGGATACTTTACTTCTTTTATCACTTCCAAAGTATCTCCCATCGTCTTCATGCTGGTGTTTCTTGCACTGACTGCATGGGTGGTTTACCGCGGCGTGGAAAAAGGCATTGAGCAGTTTTCCAAATTTATCATGCCGGGACTGATCCTGCTGATCATTATCATCGCAGTTTTTTCCCTGACCCTTTCTCATGAGGGAGATGATGGAACGGTCCGTACCGGAATCCAGGGACTGCTCGTTTATGTAAAACCGGATTTCACAGGTCTTACCCTGAAGAAATTTATGGGTGTGCTTCTGGATGCCATGAGCCAGCTGTTCTTCTCTTTAAGCGTTTCCATGGGTATCATGGTTACTTATGGTTCTTATGTCAAAGATGATATCGATCTGAACAAGTCTATCAATCAGATTGAGATTTTTGATACAGGTGTTGCTTTTCTTGCGGGTATGATGATCATTCCGGCTGTGTATGTGTTCCTTGGAACTGAAGGTATGGCTTCCGGACCAAGCCTGATCTTCATCTCCCTGCCAAAAGTTTTCCAGGCTATGGGTGGCATCGGCCGGATCGTTGCCATCGCCTTTTTCCTGATGATCGGCTTCGCGGCTCTGACTTCCTGCGTTTCTGTTATGGAAACCCTGGTTGCCAACTGCATGGAAATCTTCCACAAAACACGTAAACAGATGTGTGCCATGATCGGGATCTATTCTCTGATCACTGCAGTTCTTATCTGTCTTGGCTACAACGTACTGTACTTCGAGCTGAAGCTTCCAAACGGAGCTACCGCACAGCTTCTGGATGTAATGGACTACATCAGCAACAGCTTCCTGATGCCCTTCATTTCCCTGCTCACCAGCATCCTCATCGGCTGGGTCGTAGGCCCCAAATGGATCACCGACGAGGTCGAAAAAAACGGCGAACACTTCCGCCGTGCCAGACTTTACCGCTTCATGATCCGCTATGTAGTACCGGTTGTCATGCTGGTGCTGTTTCTGGTTTCTACGGGAATCGGAAATCTGTTCTGAATAAAATTTAGTGATCATGCCACCAAAAAGGGCTTCTCCATATCATCTGGAGAAGCCCTTGATCTTTGTTTATTTATTTTTTCTGGAAAGTAATGCGATGGTCTCCACATGGACACCCTGGCAGAACTGATCCACTGCACAGGCGTTGGTCATCTGATATCCCGCTTCATAAAATGCCGGGAGGTCTCTTACAAGGCTGGTAACTTTACAGGAAATGTATACGATCTGGTCTACTCCATAAGCCAGGATCTTCGGCAGGGCTTTCGGGTGAACGCCGTCTCTTGGCGGGTCCAGGATGATCATGTCCGGTTTCTCCGGCACTTCATCCAGCACTTTCAGCACGTCCCCGGCGATAAAACGGCAGTTGCTGATGCCGTTAAGCGCGGCGTTTTCTCTTGCTGCTTTTACCGCATCTTCCACGATCTCCACACCGATCACCTCACTGGCAACGGAAGCGGCAAGCTGGGCGATGGTGCCGGTTCCGCTGTAAAGGTCAAATACCACCTTGTCCCTGGTATCCCCTACATATTCACGTACCTTGGAATACAGGATCTCCGCAGCCAGGGAATTTGGCTGGAAGAAAGAAAAGGTACTGATCTTAAATTTCAGCCCAAGAAGTTCTTCGTAGAAATAATCCTTTCCATAAAGGATCTTCGTCTCATCGCTCTGTACCACATCAGACAGGGAATCATTTAAGATATGCATGATTCCCACGATCTTACCTTCCAGGGGAAGGGCAAGAAGCTGTTCTTTCAGCGGCTCCAGATCATACTCTTCCTGGGTGGTGGTTACCACGTGGACCAGGATCTCACCGCTTGTAACACCTCTTCGGATGAGAAGGTGGCGGAGATATCCCACATGCTGAAGTTTCTTATAAAAGCTGGCATTGCGCTCCAGGAAAAACTCCCTCACACAGACCAGAATCTTAGTCATATCCGGATGCACCAGTTTGCAGTCGTCGGTATTCAGGATGTCATAAGTGCTGCCTTTCTTGTGAAGTCCAAGAGAGAGTGGGCCATCCTTATATTCATCACCAAAGGAGAATTCCATCTTATTTCGGTAGCCGAACTCGATGGGACTGCCATAGATACCATCCCAGTGATATAGCTCATCTGCTGCCGGCTCCGCTGCTTCCAGCTCACCGCTGTTCTGACGGATTTTTTCCAGACTTTCTTTCACTGCTCCATCCAATAACTCCCTCACCTGGCGCTCCTTCATTTCTTTCTGCGCCTCGTAACTCATAGTCTGGTACATGCAGCCACCGCAGGCAGGAAATTCCTGACAGGCCGGTTCCCTTGTTTCCAGCGGAGATTTCTCCAGAACTTCCAGAAGACGTCCCTCTGCCCGTCCGGAACGCTTCTTATTAATCATAAACCGGACCTTCTGTCCCGGGATTCCGTTCTTCACGATCACTTTCTGGTCATCCACCCAAACAAAACCCTTGTTTGGGAACTCTACTTTTTCTATAATCCCTTCGTAAATTTCACCTTTTTTCATAAATCCTCTTTCTCTGTACATACCCGGCAAATATCTCTATTTTCACCGGATATCTGCATTCAAAATTCAAGCCCCGGTATTGCGCCGGGGCTCCAATCATTCATGTTTCTTATATCTGTGCCTGAAAACATCTTTCAGAAAAAATGTCTGCGTTACTCTTCCTCATCCTCGAAATAATCATCGAAGTCATCGTCAAAATCTTCTTCGAAATCTTCCAGATAGTCCGGAGCGAAGAAACGGTATACTGCAAATGCGATTCCTGCAACAGCTGCAACCGCACCGATGATCGCTAGTACCCAAAGGACTGTGTTCTTATCTTTCTCTTCTTCTTTTTTCTTCAGTGTTGCAAGCAGTTCTTCAAGCTTTGTTGTATTTAAATTCATAACACTGCACCATCCTTTCTTTCTATTCGGCTGTACTGTCTGACAGTAAACCTGCAGTACAGTGAAAATCCCGTAACACTGCACCGACTCTTCTTAAGTGTTCTTATTATACCACCATATGTCTGATTTTACCATAAACTTACGCAAATTTTCGCAGGAACATTCATTCTCAGATCTTTTTCAGCTTGGCAAAACCTGCGAACATTTTTTTCACGCCGACTTTATCGAAATCTACGGTTACCTCGTAATCCCGGCCGCCTTCCACGATACTCTTCACGATGCCAACGCCGAATTTCACATGGCGCACAGTATCGCCTACACCATAGTCCAGACTTGCCGCCTTGGTAACTGTGAAATCTTTTTTCTGAAGGCTGGTCTTTGCCTGGAAATTCATTTTCATCTGGGCATAGGCACTCTTGGGAGATACGATATTATCCACCTTCGGCTTTTTCTCCTGAATGGTGTGTCCCAGATCCACCAGCTCCCGTGGAACCTCCCTTACAAAGCGGGACACACGGTTATACTGAGTCTCCCCACGGATCATCCGCTGTTTTGCACAGGTCAGTGTCAGCTCCTTCATGGCTCTTGTGATTCCTACATAGCAGAGTCTTCTCTCCTCCTCAATATCCGACGGATCTCCGGACCAGATGGATGCATATCCCGGAAAAACACCGTCCTCCATTCCCACAATAAATACATTGGGGAACTCCAGTCCTTTGGCGCTGTGAAGAGTCATCAGAAGTACATAATCCTGATCCGGATCAACGGAATCAATGTCTGCCACCAGAGCGATCTCTTCCAGAAATGCGGAAAGGGTTGCCGGCTGTCCGGTCTCTTCCATGGCCTCCTGGAAAGACTCTGTCTTGGAGATCAGCTCGTCAATATTCTCGATCCTCGCCTGAGCCTCCTCCGTTTTCTCAGCTTCCAGCTCTTTCACATAACCGGTCAGTTCGATGACTTCTTCCAGGGTTTCACGGACTGTATAGGCCTCTGCCTTACTCTTCAGTCCCTGGATAAAGGATACAAAATCATTGATCTTTCCTGCTGCACGTCCGATGGAAGGCACTTCCTCCACCACCCGGAGGGCGTCATAAAAGCTCAGGTTCATCATATCCGCATAATCCTGCACACGGCCGATGCTGGTTGCTCCGATCCCTCTTTTCGGCACATTTAAGATCCTTCGCACAGCAAGGTCATCACTGGCATTGTCAATAGTCTTCAGGTAACTCAACAGATCCTTGATCTCCTTACGGGCATAGAAATTCACTCCGCCGACGATCTTATAAGGCACATTTGCCAGGAGGAATTTTTCCTCGAAGAGACGGGACTGGGCATTGGTACGGTAAAGTACCGCACAGTCCTTGTACTGGAATTTCCCGTTGCGGCGTCCCTGGATGATCTCGCCCGCAACATACTCCGCTTCCTCAAATCCGTTGTTAAACTGGCGGAAATGAACTTTATCTCCCTCTTCGTTCTCTGTCCAGAGACGCTTCTCCTTACGTTCCGTGTTGTTGACGATCACCTCATTGGCTGCATTGAGGATGTTCTGGGTAGAACGGTAATTCTGCTCCAGACGCACCACCTTAGCCTGGGGAAAAACCTTCTCAAAACCTAAGATGTTCCCGATATTCGCCCCGCGGAACCGGTAAATGGACTGGTCGTCATCGCCGACAACACAGAGATTCTTGTATTTCTCCGCAAGAAGACTTACAAATTTAAACTGTGCGGTGTTGGTATCCTGGTACTCGTCCACCATGATATATCTGAAACGTTCCTGATAATAATCCAGGATATCCGGATTATGCTGAAAAAGCTCTACGGTCTTCACGATCAGATCATCAAAATCCAGGGCATTATTTCCACGGAGGATAGACTGATATTCCTTATACATACCGGCGATCTTGCGTGCATCCGGGTCACTTCCCGCATTCAGCTCCATTTCCTCCGGGAAGATCAGCTCATCCTTGGCATGAGAGATATCTGCAAGAACAGCACGTTCCTTATAGATCTTGGTGTTGATATCAAACTTCCGGAAGATTTCTTTTATGACGGTCTTCTGGTCGTCCGTATCATAGATGGTAAAATTACTGCTAAATCCCAGCACCTCAATGTGTCTGCGCAGAATCCTCACGCAGGCCGAATGAAAGGTGGAAACCCATACGCTCTCCGCTCCCATTCCCGCGATCTTATTTACACGCTCCCGCATCTCGCTGGCAGCTTTATTGGTAAAAGTGATGGCCAGGATATTCCAGGGATTGACACCCTTTTCTTCCATTAAATATGCGATCCTGTGGGTCAGCACTCTTGTTTTTCCGGAACCGGCTCCTGCAAGGATCAGAAGCGGTCCCTCTGTATGTACGGCAGCTTCCCGCTGCATGGGATTCAATGTATCCAAAGCATCATGTATACTCATTTTGATCTCCATTTCTTTTTCCATATGAACAGTATCTTTATATACTACCATGTCTTTTCTTTCCGGTAAAGCCCAACCGCATTTTCTCTTTTTCCCGGAAAAAAGTTTCTTTACAAGTAGTATTTAAAACTATATAATAGGGAGCAGAGGTGATAATGCGATGACAAAAAATGAAAAAGAAATGATGAGCAGCATTTTTGCAAAAATTGCTGAGCTTGATTATATAAAACCAGACGAAATCCCAAACATTGATCTTTACATGGATCAGGTCACTACTTTTATGGAAGAAAATCTCGCTTCCACCAAGCGCCATGAAGATGACAAGATCCTGACCAAGACCATGATCAACAACTACGCCAAGAACAAGCTCCTTCCCCCGCCGGAGAAGAAACGCTATTCCCGGGAACATCTGCTGATGCTGATCTTTATCTACTATTTTAAAAATATCCTTTCCATCAGTGATATCCAGACTCTTCTCGGGCCGATCACAGACAAGTACTTCAAGTCCCTGACTGAGAAAGATATGACCTACATCTACAAGGAAGTTTTCAGCATGGAGCAGACCCAGATCCGTTACCTGGAAAAAGATCTCATGCGCCGCTTCAAAAGCGCCGGGGAGATCTTCGAGGATGCAGACCCGGAAGATAAGGAATTCCTTCACCAGTTTTCCTTCATCTGCCTTCTCAGCTTTGATGTATACATGAAAAAAATGATCATCGAAAACATGATCGACCACATGAATTCCCCCAAAGATCATGATTCTTCCAAAAAAGATAAATAGACTCCTATCCGGATCTTATACCCGGTCAAAAACGTACGCCACCGGGCGCACGAAAAAAGAGACAGACGCGCGACCGCCTGTCTCTTTTTCGTTATAGCATGATCCGTTATCATTTGTGGTATGGACGTAAACCTTATTCTGCTTCGCCGCCCTGCTCTTCGTTATTTTTCTTCATACGTGCAAATACCATCTCATAACCGTCATTTCCATAGTTCAGGGAACGGTTTACACGGCTGATCGTAGCTGTGGAAGCTCCTGTCTTCTCGGAAATATCAAGGTATGTACGCTTATCGGTAAGCATCTTGGCTACCTCGAAGCGCTGAGATAAAGAAAGCAGCTCATTGATCGTACACACATCCTCAAAAAACGTATAGCACTCTTCCTTGTCCTTCAGGCACAGGATCGCTTCAAACAGATGATCCACAGCCTCCGTCCTGATTTTTTTGCTCATTGTTACGCTCCTTTATAATACATAATTTTCGTCTGATACAATACTGATATTTTAGCACTCTAAATCGTGATAAGCAAGC
>CAVEKJ010000085.1:4391-7166 GCA_963616205.1 Prevotella sp. | reverse complement strand
TATACAAAATGCACAAATCGAGACTTTTAAGGTGTAATATAAGAGGAAGTTGACATGAAGTATTTCGTATACATGTTGTTATAGAAGCAGGATACTATAAAATAATACGTTTGGATCCAAAACATAAAGTACATAGAAGTTAGATAAAACTTTTTCCTTATTTAACCGAATCGAGGAAGTCCCCTGCTTCAACTGCGAAAAGCAATAAGCGGTGGTTGGGGACTTGTTTGTATCTGGGGTTATGTAGTGAGTGCGGATTGTAAATTGTGAACTTCCATAATAAAGTGCAACTCAAGTAAATCATACGGATTGAGAATACCCTGAAAATACTGAAAAAACAAGGAAAAACCTGCATTTTGTTATTGCAGAAATGCAGGTTTTATGCTATACTATATTTAGTCGTAAATACAACTATAAAGAAGAGGGATGTTCATGTATCTGGATTATGTTGTTAATATACCTGATGTAAAAGGAAAAATCACATTTCGAACCAAAGGTCAGGCACGTTATGTTTATTATGAGTACAGCCGTGAGTACGATCCGTCCAAACAGTATACAAATGTAAAAAGGGTTACTATCGGTAAGGTTTTACCGGAAGATGAAAATAAAATGAGACCTAATGAAAATTTCAGGAAATATTTTCCGGAGGTTGAGCAGCCTGAGGAAAAAATGGTTTCATGCAGGAGCAGCTGTTTGAAGACAGGAGCATATATGATCATAGATAAAACTGTAAAAGATCTTGAACTGGATACAAAACTGCAGGATTCATTTGGGGCAAAAGCAGCCGGTATCATGCTTGACCTGGCAGCTTATTCCATTATTACAGAAGGGAATGCTGCACAGTATTATCCCGATTATGCTTACAATCACCCGCTTTTTACTCCGGATATGAAATGTTACAGTGATTCATTTATTTCAGATTTCCTAAGGTCAATAAAAGAAAACCAGAGGCAGGATTTTCTGGATCAGTGGAATGCAGAAAGATGCAAACGCGAACGTATTTATATATCGTATGATTCAACAAATAAGAACTGTCAGGCCGGAGATATAGACATAGTGGAATTCGGAGCAGCAAAGGTGGATGCAGGACTTCCGATATTCAATTATGCTGTTGGCTATGATGTAAACAATCGGGAGCCTCTCATGTATGAAAAATATTCCGGAAGTATCAATGATGTCTCCCAGTTACAGTTCATGGTTGATAAGATAAAAGGCTATGGTTATAAAAATATCGGATTTATCCTGGACCGTGGATATTTCAGCAAAGATAATCTTAGCTACATGGACAGCAGTGGATTTTCTTTTATCATTATGGTAAAAGGAATAAAGGATTTTATAAGCAATCAGGTGAGAAAACTGAAAGGCACTTTTGAAAATAACTGGGGAAACCGGATCGAGGAGTTCGAAGTGTATGGAAAAACTATCCACACTTTTGTGTATGCCAGTGACACAAAGAAACGATACATACATATTTACTACAGTGCTGCCAAAGCGGTTGGTGAACGTGCAAGACTGGAAGAAAAAATCCACGAAATGCAGAGATTCATGGAACAGCATGAAGATAGGGAGTATGAATTCGGACCGGCATTCCATAAGTATTTTCATATGCATTATAACAAGGAAAATGGGCATTTTGTTTATGGCGAACCCAAGCTACCGGTGATCCAGGATGAGCTGGAGCTCTGTGGATATTTTGCTATCATCTCATCCGAAAAAATGGATGCAAAGGATGCGATAAATCTTTACAAGAGCAGAGATGTATCGGAAAAAGTATTCCGGGCAGATAAGTCTTATTTGGGGAACCATTGTCTGAGAGTGGCTTCGGAAGAGGCAGCATCCAATAAGATATTTATAGGCTTTCTTGCACTGATCATCCGGTGCAGGATATATACAGCCTTAAAGGAAAAGGCGAAGGAACTTACAAAAAAACCGAATTATCTTACAGTTCCTGCAGCGATTCGGGAACTGGAAAAGATTGAGATGACACGCCAGCTGGATAAGGTGTACCGGCTTGATCATGCAGTAACCAAAACACAGAAAGTGATCTTAAGTGCTTTTGGCATGGATTGGAATCAGGTAAAATATCGTGCAGAACATATCAGCAAAATTTTGAAGGGAGAACAGTGATGGCAAGAAATATGAACAGGGAGACGCTTGAACAGAAAATAGCAAAAACAGAGAAGGCAATCAGCCGGAACCGTGAACAGTATGATCGTCTGACAGCGGAATTGGAAGATCTGCATAAAAAGAAAAAAGCGATTCTGAATGAAGAAATTTTAAAAGCTATTGCAGGAAGCGAAAAAAGTTATGAGGAGATTCTCAGCTTTATACAGGGAAAAACGGATAACGATGGCAGCGAGGAAGAATGATATGGAAAAACAGGAGCAAGAAGAAAGAAAACACATAGAAGCTCTGGACAGAAAAATAGAAAGACTTCAGGAAAAAGTAATTAAAAAGCATAAGGAATACAGTGTTCTTGCTGAGGAGCTTTCCGCACTGCTGGACGAACGACATCCGGAACGGAAAATCGAGAGGGCAAAGCAGGCATTGTATGATGCATACGTGGAAAGCGAACGTTCACTGGATGAAATCATTGACTTGATTCGGAATGCCGATGAATGGATATAAACTGGATTTAGTTGTAAAATTTCTGGAAGTTCACACAGAAATGAGTAGCCCTAAAAATAAAAATATTGAAAAAAAGCCCGTATTTATGCGGAAATTCTTGCAAAAATGCGGGTAATATGTTACTATGTATTTAGGACTATATGGCCC
>CAVEKJ010000085.1:0-4381 GCA_963616205.1 Prevotella sp. | reverse complement strand
TATAAGATTTGTATAGAGATTATTATGAAAAAACATAATATCACTAGAAAAGTAGTTACAGTAAGAATTGAGTAATTGAACCCAAAAGAGTGTATTTGGAAAGAAAAAAGGTGACGTTGTATATGTTGTTGTTTTTTTAATCTAAATATAAATATAGTATCACTATTTTGAAGTTTTTAGTATAAAATTTTATGAATATATAATAAAATTCATTTATAAACACACTGAATGACAATAAGAATCTTCGGGTTGAAATACAATGTAATTGTCGAAAACGTATGTTCAAATTGAGTATCTATAGTTTTCTGTAAGAAGAGTTCAATAGTAAGTTCAAATATCCATGCAGATAGTAATATCATCAGAAAAAGTGTATAATTACAAGGAAAGAATTCGATGAAAAAATTTATCTATGCAAAAAAGTATTGATGGATTGAAAGGGGATCAGTATGAGGGTTGACAAAACTTGCAAAACTTGTGGATTTGACTCTAATGGTGTGTGTGGTATGTATAGCACATGTAAGGAAGGCGAAGAGTGCGATGACTGGGAAGCTTCTTTGGAGTATTATACGGAGATTACGAAAAAAGCACCTTGGTATATTAAGGAACCTTATGATAGATGTAAAATAAGTTATGAAAAATTTCTGAATCTCTTACAACAGGATGAACAGGGAGTCGGTGTAGAAATAAATATTTATGACGCGATTGAAAAGGTCTATGAATTAAATTCAGTAGAATTAGCAGGGGTGTTAGATGTGTCTATGGGAGTGCTGGGATATGCCAGCACACAAAAAACGATACCAAAGAGGAAAAGACAATTTTCAAGCAGGCTGCATATTCCGGAAAGCTTCTTTGATAAGTTTTTATCTACACAACTGGATGCATTAAAGAAATGTAGAGAAGAATTTCGTGATTGTTATGGGGACGAGCTGATAGAAAAATTTAAGCAAAATGGTTATGCTGCAATGGAAGCAAAGATAGAAAAACAAAATGCAGTCGATAAAATAAGAAATGAAAAATATCGGGAAGAAAACCAGGAGAGATATCAATATAAGGAGAAGACAAAGATGTACCACGATCTATCTGATGATTACAAATCCAGGGACTATGTGATTGCGATAACCTTAAAAGAAGGCGATTATTATGGAAATATATTCTATGAATACAGCTCTGGAGGATATGGCTTGTCTGTGGACATAATGGAAGATATTTTGCAATTTATTGAAAATCTGGATTGTGAAGAAATCAATGAGTTAAACGAGGAAGGTCTCTTAAACAATAATATAGCCTTGCGAGCAGATATAAATGGACAGGATATTCATTTTGAACTGAGAAACGATACAGGGGAAAAGCTGGAAAAAACAATCCCGGAAGATGAACTGCAAAAATACATTGTTGGTTATGAAATGATCCGGTGCGATGGACGTGGAATGAAAAAGGAACGCAGAAAATGCGGTTCCTGCGAAAATTTTACACCGATAGAGGGCTGTGCAAAGGGAAACTGTTCTGTTCGAGGTGATATCATCCAGAGAAGCAGAATCATATGTTCTCATGATTATGTGCCAAAAGCAGATAAAGCATCATGCTAAAAAGATCTTGTTCTAGTAATGGAAGAGGTAATCGTAAAGATCCATTATGAAAATCAAAATATATAAATTGTAAAGATATATTGTGCGATATTGCACTTTATATAATAAAAACAGGATAAAAACGCAATGCATATTTTTGAGATATGCTAGAGCTGGTAGGTAGCCCAGCCGTCTGCACCGATAGGTGCAGGTAAGTAACCTTCCCCTCCGGGTTGTCCATTCCTGTAAAATATTTATCAGGAGGGTTTCGTTATGGACAAAAGTAGTGTAAAGCTGATCGTGTACTTTGAAGATCCATTTTGGATGGGTGCATTTGAACGGATCGAGGACGGTAGATTGTCTGTCGGTAAAGTCACATTTGGAGCAGAACCGAAAGATTATGAGATTTGGGAATTTGCTTTAAAAAACTATGATCAGCTTTTATTTAGTCCGTCTGTTGATGTGACTGTAAAAAAAGATGCAGTTAATCCGAAACGTATGCAAAGAGAAGCACGAAAGCGATCGAGGCCAATAGGAATCGGAACAAAGGCTCAACAGGCATTACAGTTACAGAGAGAAGAAAATAAATTGTCAAGAAAAATGGCAGTCCGGGTAAGGCGGGGAACTGAAAAGCAGCGGCAATTTATTTTAAAACAACAGAAACGAAAGGAAAAGCATCGGGGCAGATAATGCCCTGATGTTTTTCAATCTAAGAAATTAAGTGAAAGTGCGTTTGGAAAGAGGTGCTTATCTTGATAATCAAGGACGAAAGAATCGATGGCGGAAAAGGGTTTGACTGGGGAAGAGTATCAGCAGAATATGCAAAATATCGTGATATTTATCCGGTGGAATTTTATCAGAAGATTATAGATCGAGGATTGTGCAAAGATGGACAGAAAATCCTGGATGTTGGAACCGGAACCGGTGTTCTTCCAAGGAATATGTATAGGCATGGTGGTAAATGGATCGGTACAGACATTTCAGAGAAGCAGATTGAGCAGGCGAAAAAATTATCAATAGGGAAGAATATTGAATATTATACGGTACCTACTGAAGAAATCAAATTCCCGCAGGAGTTCTTTGGCGTGATCACAGCATGTCAGTGCTTTTGGTATTTTGAACATAAAACAGTGATGCCAAATTTTTACCGAATGTTAAAACCTGATGGGAAAATATTAATTTTATATATGGCATGGCTTCCCTTTGAAGACAAGATTGCTGGAAAAAGCGAGGAACTTGTGCTGAAATATAGTCCCAATTGGAGTGGAGCAGGTGAAACAATACATCCAATTACGATTCCCGAATGCTATAAAAAGAAATTTGATCTGATCTATCATGAAGAGTATCCTTTGAATGTGCATTTTTCAAGAAAATCATGGAATGGAAGGATGAAAGCCTGTCGGGGTGTGGGAGCATCCCTTTCCCAAAAGGAACTGCAGCTATGGGAACAGGAACACATGAAACTGCTTTTGGAAGAAGCACCAGAAGAGTTTGATATTAAGCATTATGTAGCAATTGCTGAATTGAAAACGAAAAAAAGAAGATATTCTGCTAGTAAGTAGTAAATATGTGATACTTTACTGAAGATATTGGCTATATCCATAGATATTAAAGTATAGTACAATAAATATAAAGATTGGCAGGTTCAAATAAAACCAGAACGTTAAAATGGATTAAGCTGGAATCCTATTTCTGGGATGTGAATTTTCCAAGAAAATGAAAAAACAAAAATAAACGTTGAATTTTTAGGCTGCGAGATAAGAAATTTACATATGGAGGATAAGATGGAATCTAAAATTGCAGATGCTATAAATACTCTTGGAGATTTTTGTGGGAAGAGAGATATATCCGAGCTGAGCCATGAAAAGCTGTCAAAAAAATATAATATTGAATGTGCAGATGTTATGGTATTATTCGGTGGCAGCATATTAGCTGGTGGTGATGTCCTGGCAAGGGCAATGAAAGATAAAATTGCAAAAAAATATATCATTGTTGGTGGTGCAGGACATACAACAGAAACTCTGCGCCAAAAAGTTCATCAGGAGTATCCGCAGATTGAAACAGCAGGTTTGCCGGAGGCTGAAGTATTTCAAAAATATATTCAGAGTGTGTATGACTGTGAAGCGGATTATCTTGAAAAAGAATCCACAAATTGCGGTAATAATATTACATATCTATTAAAATTATTGCAGGAGAAGCATATCACAGCCAGGAATATCATTCTTAGTCAGGATGCATCTATGCAAAACCGTATGGATGCTGGATTGAGAAAATATGCGAAGGATATTAAGATCATCAATTACGCAGCGTATTCAGCAAAGGTGATACAAAGTGGCATGGAATTGTCGTATGAGCGTGAAATTCATGGAATGTGGACAATAGAAAGATATGTTAATCTGCTTATGGGGGAAATTCCGAGACTTACGGATGACATAAATGGGTACGGACCTAAAGGAAAGAACTTTATTGCACATGTTGATATTCCGGAAAAGGTAAAAGTAGCATTTGAAGAACTAAAATGTGTATATGGATGCAAGACCAGAGAAGCAAATCCGTTATATTCATCCAAATAATGAATAAGTATAACCTTTTAATTGGTTATGAGACTGATTGAAGAGCATGTGTAATGGCTCTTACCAGGACAGCCACGTTGTATAGAGGAGGAAAATCATTATGATTTTAAAGGGAATAGGAGCAACGACCGAACTGGATAGACATAACTGCAGAATGTCGAAAGAAACATTGGAAAATACGGCAAAAGACATTGTGGAAAATGTTTATGCAATTGGGGTGGGAATTGAACATGATTCGACTAT
>CAVEKJ010000084.1:0-7236 GCA_963616205.1 Prevotella sp. | reverse complement strand
TCATTATGAACTACAAAATGGCAAATGTATAGTTACCCAAGAATTAAGCGCTTACGTTCCTTCAGACACTCGTAAGAAATATTTTCCTGAACAATTTTCCTGTATATCTCTGTCATTCTCCGATCACATCCCATCTCATCCTCTTCAGGCTTTGATAAGATAAGATTAGATTGGATAGTATTATTGAACTCAGTATTATTTATATTATTATTACTCTTTAGAGGTGCCGATTTGCGCACTTCTAGAAGTGTCGATTCCTGCACCTCTTGAAGTGCGATTTGGGAACTTCTAGAAGTATCGATTTCGGCACTTCTTACTAGCAGAGTATCATCCTCAGAAGTATCATTTTCGTCACTTCTGATTTCTACTGAATCAGCTTCAGAAGTTTCCCTATCGGTACTTCTTAGATTCTCTGCTTCCTTTGCCATAAAGCTCTTTATGTAGAGAATGCTTGGAAGTCCCCGACCTCTGCGTTTCTTTTCTACCAGTCCGAATCTCTCCAGTTCTGTCAGATAATCGATGGCTTTCCTTTTGGAAAATCCCAGGTCATCCTGAATTTCTGAAATCTGATAAATGATATAAACACGATTTTCTTCATCGAACCATCCATTCCTCATGGAGAGCCCCATCCGGTCCAGCAAAACTCCGTAAAGGAGCTTTGACTGAATGGATAATGGAGCAAATGTCGGATCCAGAAGTAGCATTCTCGGTATCCTTATGAAACTGAATTGCTCGGCCTGATTGCCATAATAATAATCAAATCGCATCTTCGTCCGCCTCCGATTCCTTCCATCTCTTCAATAATGAGAAGATAACTTTTTCCATATCTGCATTGCTGTAGTTGGGAGAGAAGAACTGATTCAGTTTCTTCTCTGGGATCGTCACCTTTCTGGATGGTAATCGTCCCTTCAGATTCTCATTCAATACAGAAATCATCTGGATCTGATTAATTGAACCTTCCTCCACACGTTTCCTGAGAGCCGAGATCTGTTCCGGCTTTACCACGCCGTTATCCCTGATATACTCATACAGCCACTTCTGCACCGGCTTGTCCAGATAAGAAGCTTCCACTCCAAGAGTGAACTGAAGTCGTTTGTTATCTACCAAAGCAAGTAACTCTGGGATTAATTCTGTGAGACGGATGTACCTTTGAACGCTTCTAGCAGCCATGCCACTCGTTTCTCCAACCTGTGCAGCTGTCTTTCTTTCTGCAACGGATGCCGACATGTCGCCATCGTGGCGACAGCTTCCCTGGTGTCGCATTGCATCCATCTTCATTTTCAATGCATAGGCCTTCTCACTTGGCAGTAATTCCTCTCGCTGGATATTCGCGTCAACCATGACGATCACGGCTTCATCATCGGTCATTTCCCGTATAATCGCAGGAATTGTCGTAAGCCCTGCCAGCTGGGCGGCATGCATTCTTCGATGTCCGGAAATCATTTCATATTTCCCATGATCCCCCGGACGAAGCAGAACCGGTGACAAAATGCCATTGATCTTAACGCTCTCAACCAGATCTTCCATCCGCTCATCATCTAATACCTTGAAGGGATGATTGCGAAATCCATAAATCTTCTGAATCTCAATTTCCATACTGGATTCTTCTCCGGTGATCCCCAAGAGTTCATCCACACTTTTTAAATGGACCTGCTGTCCCGGTCGTCTCTTATCTTTCATGACTCACAACCTCCTTTGTCAGATCTTCATAAGCTTTGGCCACCTTGACATTCGGGCAATGAATGTACACGCTGGATCCCAATGCGCTGGTTTCTGCCGCCTTCACTGAAGATGGAATAGATACCTTAAATACACCGATGGTCTCATATAATTCATGAACCGTAGCTGCAATATCCTTAGTAAAATTCGTTCGGTAATCTACCATTGTCAGAAGAATTCCCTCGATTTGAAGCTTGCGGTTCAGCCTTTTCTTAATCGTTGAGATCGTACGAATCAGCTGTTGAAGACCTTTGACCGGAAGATAGGCTGCCTGCACTGGAATCAGTACCGAATCTGCAGCCACCAGGGCATTCACCGTCATCATGCCAAGAGACGGCATGCAGTCTATCAGAATATAATCATATTCATTTCTGACCGTCTCCAGATATTCCCTCATGATCAGCTCACGACTCAGCACGTTAGACATATTTACTTCAATGGCAGAAAGCTCAATATTTGCTGGAAGCAGGTCCACCCCTTCCTCATGATGAACAATGCCTGTATCATGCGGAATTTCTTCATCATCAATCACGGACATCAGGACTGTTGCCAGTGTCTCTTTCAGCTCATCCGGTTCCGCAAAACCAAGACTTGCAGTCAGGCTTCCCTGTGGATCTGCATCCACAAGCAGCACTCTTTTTCCTTCACGGGCCAGTCCTATTCCAAGATTTACGGTCGTAGTGGTCTTACCCACGCCGCCTTTCTGATTTGCAATCGCCATAATTTTACACATGTTCTTCCCTCCTTTAATATTCCCGAAATGTTTCAAGAAAACGCTCAAATATCTCGCAATTGACAAGTGCGATCTTATCAACTTTGTAAACAGCATGTGCCTCTTTAGCCAAAGCTTGAAACTTCGTTAATCCAATACTGTACAGCTCTGCCCCTTCCGGATAACGAACAAATTTCTTGTTTCGATCTGCCATCTTTTTAACCTTCTTTGCCTGTTCTGTCTTTAACTGTGTGTGTCCCATTTGTACTTGACTCCTTTCCTTGGAATATCCTCCAGACTTCTCATGTAAGCCTCCAGAATCTTTCTGTTTACTCTTACTGCTTTTCCAATTTTGTACACTGCTCCCGCTTCATGAGCTATTCTTATAAATGCTTTATCACCCATACCGTAATAATTTTGTCCCTGTTCATAGGTAATAAAATCCTTGCGAAGCATGGCAATATCAACGTCATCCAGTCGGTCTGAATACCTCCATATATCACCTGCCATCTTTTTTCCCCTTCTTTGGTTTATTGAAATCAATTACTCTCGGAGGTTCCCTGAATAGTTCCAAATAAGAATCAAAAATGTCCCTGTTAATAAGAACGATCCGCTCCATCCGATAAATTGCGCCTGCCTTGCTTGCCAGTTCCAATAATTTCTTATGAGATAGGCTATAAACTATCTCAGCTTCCTCATAAGTAAGGAATTGTTTCCTAAGCCTTCTTGCTGACTGTTTAACTTCATTCACTGACTGTTCCGGCAATCCGTTCCTTGTTTCCATATGCTTTTCCTTTCCATAAATTTGACTATGATACCTGTAGTTGCCATTTCCATAAAATCTCAGGAAACAAAAAAAGAGCACCCTTCTGAAATTTCTTTCAAAAAGGTGCTCCATCAGGCATTTCTGCCTTAAAGCTCTATGTGACAAACTTCAAATTTGCTCATAAGGTATCAATCTTATATACCGGATTGTTGTCAATTTGTTGTCAAAAACTTTTTCGAGGCTGGAAAGCCCCATAGAATAAGGGATTATTTATCGATCGACTTCATCGTCGGGACTCATGTACTGAAGTCTTCCACGATTATCCTTTTTCCTCTATAGAGTACCATATTTATCCAAGAATCAGTTTTTTAATTCTTCCACCGAAGTCCACCAGGCTCCAACTCGGTATAGTCAAATTTGTGGTACAAAATTTTTTACAGAAAACGGAAATCCATCAAGCGTCATCAACGGTTTTTCCCATTTTTTCATCGTATGGATCTGTCCATCAAGCGTCAAGACACATCACTAACTATATTATAATCTTTCCACGGAGATTTGCAACAATTTCCTGCTTTTTCTCCTGTGTTGCTTCCGCATATACATCCATTGTCGTTGTAATATCCGCATGTCCCATAATACTCTGGATCACCTTTAAGTTCGACTCGTTCTCACACAATCTTGTACAGAAGGTATGTCTCAGATGATGTGCTGAAAAATGCGGGATAATAAGAGGTTCTCTGTCTTCTTTCTCCGCTTTTTCAATCTCCTCCTTATTGTATGCATTCCTGGCTCTTTCGATTGCATGGTTTATGGCATTCGGTAAATATGCGGTTCCTGTTGCTGTCACAAAAATAAAATTTGAATATCCTTCGATCTCTTCTGAGCAGAAGCCAATGCATTTTTGAAGTTCATATTCATCCAGAAATGCTTCATACACTTCATCTATCATCGGGATCGTCCTTCGTCCTGAAATCGTTTTGGGCGTTGAAATATGCTTCATGGATTTTCCGTTTTCATCCGGCCGGTACACCAATGTATGATTCACACTGATAATCCGCTTTTCGAAATCCACGTCATCCCATCGAAGTCCGATGCATTCTCCAATTCTCATTCCTGTTCCCAAAAGAACTGTAATAATCGGAACCCATCCCTGATATTCCCGATGTGCTTTCAGATAATCCATAAAAGCTTTCTGCTGGGGAATCGTAAGGGCATGTCTTGGATCATGTTCCCAGATATGACTTTTCTTAATTTCCCTCATCACGCCTTCTGTCGGATTCTGCCGAATCAGTCCATCTCTTACAGCCATCTGAAATGCCGGATGAAGCTGCGTATGAATACCATCCAGAGTTTTTGCTTTCATTTCATTATTCAGGATCATCTGGTAATAGAATTTTTTCACATCAGAATACTTGATCTTTCCGATAAATCTTTTCCCAAATGTCGGTCTGACAAAATGATTGTACATATACAGATAATTTACTCTGGTAGACTGTTTTAAATCATACTTCTGCTCAATATATTTGTCATATAACTGGTTCAGTGTCATCCGATCTGCCAGCTGTGGATCCAGTCCGTCTTCCTTATCACGGATAATCTTTCTTTCTATTTTTCTCAGTTCAACTAATGTTTTTGCGTAGACGGTCCGTCTGTTTCTTTCCAGATCTGTATAAGAATAGGAATAACGGCCATCCTTTCTTTCACTCTCGCCGGTCCGCAACACATAGCCCCGGCTGTCTTTTCTTGAATTTGCCATTCTTTCACCTCACAAATAATGTGAGGAGCATCTGAATTGTGCTTATCCTGCCTGCATAATAGCTACAAGTCCTTCTCAAGCACCTGCTTTTTGTAATTCATTTCTTACTCTTCTATTATACAGTTTATCCACCGATAAGTCAGCAATTTTCTGCTCCTCAACGTATTTCATAGATTGTCTTTACAGTTCATCTCGAAAGTTCTCAAGATACTCGTCAATCAGTTCCGTATTGATCAGAACGATCCGCTTCACATGGTAGACGGCCTTCGCATCTTTCGCCAATTCCTGGAACGTATGAACTCCCATGGAATATAGTTTTGCTCCTTCCTCATACCGGACAAATTTCTTTCTTCCGGTCTGCACCAGTTTCTCCAGTTCCGGAATTTCTTTTCTTACTTTAGGCATAAAAAATCCTCCTTCTCTTGTACATAAAAAATTATCTTTCATATATACAAAAGAAGGAGGGTAAAAATACAGCCTCTGATATGCAATTTTTTATTTTAACAAATCAAGAAGAGTATATTCGCCTTTTGGAATCTTAGCTGTTCTATGATACTCTTTTATTGCCGCTACAAGAATTCTGGAATCGGAAAAATAATCCAACACATAATCATAAGACTTTACATCGGGCATTTTAAGATTTTCCTTGCAAAAATCACTTGGTTTTTTCCCTGACTTTTTGAATTCTTTATATTGATTTTCGGCAAAGATAATCAACATTTCAATTTCTGGTGCAGTAATCACATTGATCACATCAATTTTATGTTCGTACGCTTTACCAATCTTAAAATTTTCTCTTCGTGAATCCAATATTCTGATTACTGATATCTTCTCCGCAAATCCTTTTCTCAAATACTTCTGTTCAAATTTCTTACCATCCCTGCATCGAATTACCGACTCCTCTAGCATCTCTTCTCTCGAAAACACGAGTAAATCTTCATCCAAAAGAATATCCATAATCGCATTTTCTGCAGCACCTTCACATATACATGCTTTATATTTTGCCAATTCCATAACGCACCTCCTATTTCAGAGATGCAGCTATGCTTTTCTTCAACTGCATATAAGCTTCGTAAGTAGGTGTTGTCCCTTCCAGAAATCCACTCTGATAAGCATCACTTTTCTTAATATCATTTCTTCCTAAAATATGGGAAAGATTTTCTGCAGTAATTCCATCTCTATTTCTAATAATAAAAATACTGTCATTACGATCATATTCATCTAAAAGTTCCGGATAATGAGTAGAAAAAATCAGCATTCCACCATTTTTATTTAATTTTCCGTCCATAAAGAAACGGATCAAAGTACTTACTATTTCTTTGTTAAAATGATTTTCTATCTCATCAACAATCAGACATCCTCCATCTCTCAGAACTTCCTGCGCCAATGTAAACGTAATCATTCCTTTTACCGTTCCTGACGAAAGATAATTATTTAATTCTATTGCATTGTTCAATACAATCTCTTCTTTGCCTTTAAATTTTAAATGAATAATTGGTTTCTCATTTTTTTCCTCAAAAAACAAATTTTCAATTGTTGGATCCAGGTAAGAAATCACCTCAGCCGGTATTCCTTCAGAAAATGGTAACACATTAATATTGGTAAAGAGCAACATACTGACTGCTTTGATATGCTCACCAGTTTTCTTATTGTAAGCAATCATAATACTTACATCATCAGATAAAAAACTTTCCTGTTCATCCCGAACAATGATTGGTTCTCTCCCATCGAAATCCAGCATAGCTTTACGAGTTGTTACTTCTTCAACCTTCTTTGACCACAGTGACTCTGAATCAATGCGATACACTGTTCCTTCCACTTTCGTATTTTTAGATGTGATAACTGTTTCCAGTCTGCATATTTCTTTGGTAGTCTCTGAATAAAAATATACATTCAAAACAGCTTTCTCTGTATTTCCCAATATTTCCTTCGTATTAATATGATTGATTGGTTCGTTATTTATAATTCCTAATGCCAGAAGAAGAACCTTTAACACTGATGTCTTTCCAGAGGCATTGATTCCTATAAACGCGTTAGCCGGATTTAAATATATATTTGAAAACAAGGAATACAAATTTATTTTATCTTCTTCTGCAACTCTTTGCTGTGCATAAAAAGGTAAATCCAGTTTTTCTTTAAATAATGGCAAGCCTTGTGCAGTAACTCTCAATAATTTCATATAACGCCTCCGAATTAAAAACAGATTTCACGTAGTTAAATTTCTTTTACTGCTATTATATCCATATTTTTATTTTTTATCAACGGATAATTCGTTTTTATTTT
>CAVEKJ010000083.1:0-7240 GCA_963616205.1 Prevotella sp. | reverse complement strand
AGATAGCTCAGTTGGTAGAGCAGAGGACTGAAAATCCTCGTGTCGCTGGTTCGATTCCGGCTCTGGGCATTATTTTTTTACTCTGACTGCAAAGATCCCTCTGCCAGTCAGAGTTTTTTTCATGTAGGCAAAATAGATAAAAATACTGCCGCAGACCCTGAAAACAGGGATCTGCGGCAGTATTTATTTTCTGATCACTGAAGCAAATATACTTCTGTATAAAATACACCTTTCTGCTCTGCTTCGGAATGTGTTGCCACATATACGTCGATACAGTTGGTACGGATCGCACCTCCGCAATCCTCCGCAACATATACCTGGCCGTTGATCACTACTTTGGAACCGTAAGGGATCTGACTTGGATCTACTGCGATCGTACGGTTGGTAGTAGCTGTCACACCTGTAGATGTAATTCCATTGGACCATGGTCCGCAGCAGATGCTGCATGGACAGTAATGGGTGATCCGAAATGTTCCCAGGGATTTCAGCGACGCATCTGAAGATACGGATACCGGCGTTCCGATCTGTACGCCATCCGCAGTGCTCCCGGAACCGCCTGTGGAAGTCACTCCATCCACTGCATCAGCAAAAACTCCCTCACCGGAACTCTTGGTAAGAGAACCTGCTTTTGTGTTCTTTTCCTGTTCTGCCTTGGCTACTTCTGTTGCCTGATAGCCCTCCAGACAGCTGGTAGGGATGTACCCGGTATGTTCCGAGCCATTATCATCCGCATAAACGATCCTGCTCCAGATATCATCTACCGTACCGGTTCTCTTCAGCTGGTCATCCTGAAGAACTTCACCTACAACTTCGCCGTCTTTCTTGCCAGGATAGTCCAGGATATCGCTGTCCTGGGCAGCCGTAACCGTATCTGTAAATTTGTTTACGATCTCTGTGTCGCTGAGTACGCTGTCCTGAACATAACCAATGATCTTGTCTTCACCTTTCTTCTGAAAAGTTACTTTACTCCAGCCATTATCACAGACAGCAACTCTCTCAAGCTTCGTTCCAAGGATCACAGAACGGAGATTGGTACCGCTCTCTCCCGGGTTTGACCGGATCTCTGTATTTTTTGCGGTAACGTAAAGGGTATCGCTCTTTGCCAGCGCATTTACTGTATTTCCCGCCCCATCGTCGATCTGAAACTGCTGGGGTGATTTTTTCTCCTGAGTATATGTATCCAGTGTTGCTTCATATCCTAATACCTCTGCTGATACAGATGCAGGGAACAGCATGGAAGCACACAAAATAACTGCAAGAAGCCTTTTTCGCATGAAATCTTGCCTCCTTTTTTCCGGCATTCTGCGGTTTGTCCCGACTATCATAGCATATCAGATCATATTTTGCAATTTCACAGGGCAGTCTTCAGAAATTTTTAACAAAAAGATCATATTTTTTAACTGGTCAAATCGATCCGCAGCAGATACAATACACTTATGAGTACAAAACAAACACGACCAAAACTTACAAAAAAACAACGTCAGCGCCTCCGTGTACAGCAGGTGCGCAGGCAAAAGATTTTTTTGGCCTGCCTTTTTCTGCTGATTGCCGGATGCCTTCTTCTGCATTTTATAAAATCCCCCGAAAAACAGAAGGATACGTACCAGCTCAACGCATCCTGTGAGGCCTACCGTGATGAAGTTTCCGCCGAAGCGGCACAATATGATATGTCTGATTATGTAGATCTGATCCTAGCTGTGATGATGCAGGAAAGTTCCGGTCAGGGCACGGACCCCATGCAGTCCTCAGAGGGTGCTTACAATACTGAGTACCCGAAAGAACCCAATGGGATCACAGATCCTTCCTATTCTATTTCCTGTGGTATCCAGGAACTGAAATATGCCCTTACCAAAGCCGGATGTAGCGGTCCGGAGGATCTTCCTCATATCCGTCTGGCTCTGCAGGCATACAACTTCGGAGCGGATTCCTATTTTGCCTACCTGGAAAAAAATGGACAGACTGTATGGACTGCCCAAAGCGCCCAGGCCTTTGCCCAGATGGCAAGTGGCGGTACCAAGCGGGATGAAGACGATCCTCTCCATGATCCTGCAGGTCCATGGGATTATGGCGATCAGTACTATCCGGACCATGTTCTGCGATATTACCACACAAACAGCAGCTCATAAAACACCGGAAATCCACAATATGTAACCGCTTTTCAGATGCCAGAAAGAATATTTGCATGTTGTATAAAATTTTGAAAAAATTCCAAAAAAACATTTGACAGCCTGCAAGATCTGTGCTAATATATGTCTTGTCACTGAGGGAGACATCTCAGTAATAAGACATATGCGATAGTGGCGTAGTTGGTAACGCGCGACCTTGCCAAGGTCGAGACCGCGGGTTCGAGTCCCGTCTATCGCTCTTTAGAACTCTGAATGATTCAGAGTTCTTTTTTATTCCCCGTAAATATTCCAAGTATTCCTTCTAGCTCATTCAAAAAGTCCCGGACCTGAACTCTTTTTCAGAAATTCAGATCCGGGACCTTATATTTTACTTCAGCCGCTTGTCAGGGCTGCTGTTATTTAATGGTGGAACAGGCGGATTCCGGTAAATGCCATCACCATTCCGTACTTATTGCAGGTATCGATCACTGCATCATCACGAACAGATCCGCCTGGCTCTGCGATATATTTTACACCACTCTTATGAGCACGCTCAATATTATCACTGAACGGGAAGAATGCATCGGATCCCAGTGTTACATCAGTAAGGCCGTCCAGCCATGCTCTCTTCTCTTCTTTTGTGAACACTTCCGGCTTCTCTGTAAATGTGTTTTCCCATGCACCGTCTGCCAGAACATCCATGTACTCTTCACCGATATAAACATCAATGGCATTGTCTCTTTCCGCACGTGTGATGGTATCCTTAAATGGAAGGTTCAGTACCTTCGGACACTGGCGGAGATACCAGTTATCTGCCTTCTGACCTGCAAGACGTGTACAATGGACACGGGACTGCTGTCCTGCTCCGACACCGATGGCCTGTCCGTCTTTTACAAAGCATACGGAATTGGACTGTGTATATTTCAGGATGATCAGGGAAACTTTCAGGTCTCTCTTGGCTTCCTCGGTAAGTTCTTTGTTCTCTGTTACGATATTGGAGATCAGTTCATCATTGATCGCCAGTTCCTGACGTCCCTGCTCAAAAGTAACGCCAAATACCTGTTTATGCTCCAGCGGCTCCGGAACATAATTTTCATCGATCTGGATGATATTATAATTTCCTTTTTTCTTCTGTTTCAGGATCTCAAGAGCTTCCTCTGTATATCCAGGTGCGATCACGCCGTCGGAAACTTCTCTCTTGATCAGCATTGCGGTATCTTTGTCGCAGACATCGGAAAGAGAAATAAAATCGCCAAAAGATGACATACGGTCTGCACCTCTTGCTCTTGCATATGCACATGCAAGCGGGGAAAAATTCTTCCAGTCCATATCATCCACCCAGTAGATCTTGGCCAGTGTCTCATTCAGTGGAAGTCCGATGGAAGCACCTGCCGGAGATACGTGCTTAAAAGAAGTTGCCGCCGGAAGTCCGGTTGCTTTCTTAAGATCACGTACCAGCTGCCAGCCGTTAAATGCATCCAGGAAATTGATATATCCCGGTCTTCCGGAAAGTACCTGGATCGGAAGTTCACTTCCATCTGCCATATAGATCTTTGATGGTTTCTGGTTTGGGTTACATCCATATTTTAACTGTAATTCTTTCATGAAAAAATCCTCCGTTCTTTATGATACCGATAATTCTCATTCTGCTGTTCAATGACACAGTTTTTTATTTATTCTTATTTACGATCCTGGACTCATATTTACCGGTCTCAATATCAATAAAACGCACAAAGAGCGATACTTTGTTGTCCTGGTTCAGGCTCTCCCAGAGGAGATCTGTAAACTCGTCGATATCACTTGGGATCTCTACCGGTTTCGGCTCTCCCTCAAAACTTGGAAGTGGATTTCCGTCACATTTATAGGTATGGATAAAGCGGCCCTGGCCTGCTGCTGCATTTTCATAAGCAAATGTGTAACGAAGACAGGAATCCGGATTTCCGTTATTGCTCTTTAAGATAGACATTGCGTAGTTGAATTTCCCATTCTCTACATGAAGGACACCGGAAATACGAGGTGTATAATTCGGAGCATCCGGCTCAAATTCTCTGCTGCGGAGAGACTGTTCAAAAGTGAGCTGTCTGTCCATTCCCTCATAGATCGTATCCGTCTGATCACCATTTGTTACGATGGTCTTGTTTCCAAGGACACGTACCGGTGCATAAATGATCAGGCTCGGATCTGTAAGCTTGGACGGGTCAAATGCCTGTGTACGGATTCCCTCGCCATCTTCCACAAAAATACGGTTTCTGCTGTTCTCGCTTCTTCCCATAATAAAATAAGCGGTAACTGCATGCTTTCCGTCAGCGGAACGTCCGATCACAATTCCTCTTCCTGGGTAGGAATTCTCTTTCAGTTCTTTTTCAAGTGAAAATGTAGTCATTTTTCACAGTCCTCCTTGTCTAATATACGGCCCGGGGATCATTCCAGGTATCAACAGGTAACAAAAAACCGCCTGGACACCCCTTCATCAGGCTGCCCAGGCGGTCGGCTTCTCAATTCACTGCACTCCCTGTAGGTAATCCTACTTTCCGCCAGTCATGCAGCTTCTGCTGTTATACTACAATACTTCTTCTGAATTTTCAAGTCCCTATTTTCAGAAATTATTTTTCTCAAGTCCCTATTTTCCCTGCAATGTGTAATCCGTCTGGATCTGTGCGGCAATATCTGCCTTCATCTGCGTCCAGGCATCCGGGTTTTCCACATAGTATTTCGGGCAGTCCTTACCAGTGACATCATAATGCCGGATCACCTGATCTGTCGTCAGCCCAAAACGTGTACAGAGCCACGCAGTCAGCTTCACTGCTGAGCTGTAGGTTGCGTCATTAAACTGCCCTGTCTCATCCGGATGGCAGCATTCAATGGATATGGTATCCACATTTCTGGAATTTGTGGCGTAGGACATTTCCGAAGTGGGGATACACTGTACTACTTCCCCTTCCAGTCCCACCACAAAATGGCTGCTGACTTTGTTCTCCTGTGTTGTTGCCAGATTTTCGAAATAGTTTCGGTTCGACATCGCCGTAGAGCCTGGATTCGCCGTATAATGGATGGCTATATAATTCACCTGTTCGATAGGGATCTGTGGTCTGGAATAGGAATTCGGTGTCAGAAGTTCCACATCGATATAAGGAGCTCCTTCTGCCTGCCATTGTTCCGGCCCAACACTTCCGCCAGCATCCTGGGATATCTCTTCCTGCCCAGACTGGATCTCGTTCTGTTCCATACGCATTTCAAAAAATCCGTATCCCAGCGCACACGCCGCCAGAACAACGATCAAAATGATAATTATCAGTACCGCCTTCTGAAGGAGCTTTATGGGATTCTTTTTTCGTGAAGATTTCTTTTTCCTTCCGGAAGACCCGGGCGAAGTTTTCTTTACAGAATTCTTTACGGAAACAGGCCGCCCACTATGGGACGGCCTGGGTGACTTCTTACCGGTCTTACCTTTTTTTCCTGTATTACTCATCTACACTGTAGTTTGGAGCCTCTTTTGTGATATGGATGTCATGTGGATGTGACTCTTTCAGAGATGCAGCGGAAATCTTGATGAATCTGCCTGTTGTTTTCAGTTTCTCGATATTCTCTGCTCCGCAGTAACCCATACCGGATCTTAAACCACCGATCAGCTGGAATACGGTATCCTCAACGTGTCCTTTGTATGCAACACGTCCTTCAACACCTTCCGGAACAAGCTTCTTGGCATTCTCCTGGAAGTAACGATCCTTGCTTCCGTTCTCCATAGCTGCGATAGATCCCATTCCACGGTATACTTTATATTTTCTTCCCTGATAAAGCTCGAATGTTCCCGGGCTCTCATCGCATCCTGCGAACATGCTTCCCATCATGCAGACATTGGCGCCTGCTGCGATGGCTTTGGTGATATCTCCGGAATACTTGATACCGCCATCTGCGATGATCGGGACTCCGTAGCTGTGGGCTACTTCATAGCAATCCATAACTGCGGTAACCTGTGGTACACCGATACCAGCAACAACACGTGTGGTACAGATGGAACCAGGTCCGATACCAACTTTAACTGCATCTACACCGGCCTCGATCAGAGCCTTGGTAGCTGCTCCTGTTGCAACATTACCTGCGATAACCTGAAGTTCCGGATATGCAGCCTTGATCTCTCTTACTGCTCTTAAAATATTCTCAGAATGACCATGTGCGGAATCGATAACGATAACATCTACGTTAGCCTTCACAAGTGCATCTACACGGGCAAGTACATTGGCTGTGATACCAACTGCCGCACCGCAGAGAAGACGTCCCTGTGCATCTTTGGCTGCAAGCGGATATTTGATCTGTTTCTCGATATCCTTGATGGTAATGAGTCCTTTTAAATTAAAGTCGTCATCTACAATGGGTAATTTCTCCTTACGGGATTTCGCAAGGATCTTCTTGGCATCCTCAAGTGTGATTCCTTCCTTGGCTGTGATCAGTCCCTCAGAAGTCATACACTCTTTGATCTTTCTGTCGAAGTCTGTCTCAAATTTAAGATCACGGTTTGTGATGATTCCTACAAGCTTTCTTCCTTCTGTGATCGGAACACCGGAAATACGGTATTTCGCCATCAGATCATTGGCATCTTTCAGTGTGTGCTCCGGTGAAAGATAGAACGGATCTGTGATAACACCGTTCTCAGAACGCTTAACCTTGTCAACCTCATCTGCCTGTGCCTCGATGGACATGTTCTTGTGGATGATACCGATACCACCCTGTCTGGCCATTGCAATTGCCATTCTGTGCTCTGTAACTGTGTCCATTCCCGCACTCATCATGGGGATATTCAGCTTTACTTTCTTGGTTAAATACGTTGAAACATCAACCTGATTCGGAATCACTTTAGAATAAGCCGGAACCAGAAGGACGTCATCAAACGTAATGCCTTCACCAATAATAGTACCCATTGCATTTCCTCCCTTGTGTTAGATATTTTAAATTTATGAACTAGTGTAACAAAAAACAAGATTCATGTCAATCTAAAAAAACTTTACTTGGTGCAGAATTTTTCATGGTGTTGGCAAGTTCGTCATCCAGCTCCAGGATCACTTTGCAGGTTTCTCCGCTGTCTCTGATGATCATGGCATAGCGTTTATGATCCTCAATACCAGAGGAAAAATCCAATG
>CAVEKJ010000082.1:0-7244 GCA_963616205.1 Prevotella sp. | reverse complement strand
GCTGAAGGTCGATGATATAGATTCCGTTTCTTTCTGTGTAGATGTACGGAGCCATTTTAGGGTTACATCTTCTTGTCTGATGTCCGAAATGAACACCTGCTTCTAAAAGCTGTTTCATTGAAATAACGCTCATGTCTTTTCTCCTTTTTGGTTAAATTCTTCCGCACAGGTCGCCTTCCCTCTGGACCCATCCTCACACCGTAGGGCACCATCCTTATAGAATCGCCGTGCGTGCTTATTTTTGCAACTTCTGAATTATAGCATAGGAAATCCCCTTATGTAAAGGGGATTTTTCCAATTTTTTTCGGTTTTTCAGCGGTTTCTGGCGGATTTCAGAAGTTCCAGTTCTTTTTCGGTAAGTGGACGGTATTTTCCGGCAGGAAGATCTATAGGAAGCGCCAGCGGCCCCATGGAAAGTCTTTTCAGATAAATTACTTTTTTTCCAAGAGCTTCCATCATGCGCTTCACCTGATGGAATTTGCCTTCGTGGATGGTAAGACGGATCTCGGATGACCAGCTCTTGCCGTTTTCTCCAGACTCCGTACTGGTCTCCCAGGTAGAAAGGATCTCCAGTCTTGCCGGACGTGTGAGATCTTTTTCCCCGATGTCCACGCCTTCTGCCAGTTTTTCGGCATCTTCTTCTGTCACTTTCCCGGATACTTTCGCATAGTAGGTTTTGTCCACGTGTTTTTTTGGGGAAAGAAGCTCGTGTGCCAGAGGGCCGTCATCTGTGATCAAAAGAAATCCTTCTGTATCTTTATCCAGACGTCCCACCGGAAAAAGGCCTTTTCTTCTGTCTTTCTCCTCAATATAGTCAAGAACTGTTTTGTCCCTGGTATCCTCGGTTGCACTGACACAGCCTGCTGGTTTGTTAAAAAGATAGTATACATACTCCGGTGCGGCATGGATCTCCTGTCCGTTCATGACCACCTGATCTTTCTCTGTTACTTTCAGTTCCGGTTTTTTCACAGGTTTTCCATTGACCTGCACCTGACCTTTCTGTATATATTTCTTTACCTCGCTTCTTGTACCTGCACCTGCATCTGCCAGAAATTTATCCAGCCGGACTGGTTTTCCCATTAATAACTTACCTCCCATTCTGTTACATGGGCTGCCTTTGCGTCTGTTCTGATGAAATCCGGGATATCGCCGGCAAATGTCATATAAAGACCCGGCTCCCCGTCAGTTTTCTTCTGACCTTTCAGGACTACTTCCGTTGTTGCATCCGCGTTCCAGACACTCCAGCCATTTACCAGCTGGGATGGGCGGAGGCATGCTTTCAGGGCTTTTAACTGTTCCGGTTTGTCATAACGGACTTTATAGCCATTCTCTGTCTCCTCAAAATTCCAAGTCAGTTCCGAAGAAATATCCTCATTCTCTCCCTCGACATCATCGGAGCTAAAATAATAGACATCAACATACTCAACAGACAGCTCATCTATGAAAAGAGGATATCCTGTTTCCTTCAAAATTGCAAGTGTTCTCTTGTATGCCGGATAGACAAGAACAGAAGTTGATACCCGTTCCCCTTCCCGCGCAGCCGGAACAGTCAGAACTCCCTGATCCATATATCCTTCAGAAGGGATTCCCGCATAGTCAAATATCAGCATTGCACATGGCTGCTCTTTTACTGTCTGGCCGCCGTTCTCCATAATATCCTCCTGCAATGCATTTATCAGTGCCTGCCTCTTCTCTTCATTTTTTTCAAATAAAGGATTCGTATCTCCGTTACAAAACATACCTGTGATTTCTTTCAGATACTTGTTGTCAAGTTGGAAAAACGAATACTTTTCTTCCTTCCATGATTTCTCATCATATAAGGCTTCCATAAGGTTCTGCGCCTGTGCGGAAGACGCAATATAAGTCCGGCAGGAGCTGATCCCCAGTTTATTTACATAACGCACAAAGATCTGACGTCCTGACCTTTCACTTTTTTCATTTTGAAGTTTTATATCTTTCAGGCTGTTATATAAGGCTTTGTTCTTCATCATCGGCCGGTCCGTCAAGTCCAAAACACTGTCTGAAGTAGCCTTGTATTGGATCCTGTAGATTCCGTTTTCACTTTTTTTCACTGTGCAAAGCTGCTCTGTATAGGACAGATTATCTACATTTACAATGATACCCTCCAGTTTGTCATAAGACGGAAAATAACTGTCATAGCCCAGAAGATCCATCTTAAAGGTCAGCGCGCAGACAGCCACAAGTCCTCCAAAGATCAGGAGCTTGATTTTTCCATGAAAAAATCTGTGAAAATCCATGGTATAGATCACTTCCATGATTCCGTGCACCAGTACGGTTCCCAGTATCATTCCAAAGATCCACCATGCTGTCTTTGTGGAATCCTCTGGAATCATATAAAAGATCATGCCGATCCCCAGCCCGGACGGTATGGTGATCAGTGCGCTTAAAGCCGGTTCCATCCAGGAATACACCAAGGCTTTTCCCGTATTTTCAGATCTTCGTCTGCAAAACGCTGCCCAGGATGCTACTGCCAGAAGCAGTACTGTAACGATCAAAACCATCAGCTGTTTCCCACATGTACCGCTCATATATCCGTTTGCAAAACTTAGGGTCAATGTAAATGGTGATCCGTAATTTTTCAGAACAGACAGGATTCCATAATCTCTCTCATACCAGGTACGGAAGAAAAAGTGTCCACATATCTGCAGAAGAATCGCCAGAACAATACTGTAGGAAAAAAGTCCCACCCAGGCAAGTGCTCCCATCAGGATCGTGCCGGTACACGCGATCACCAGTACTGTCGCAAAGTATACCAGAAAATATATCAGAAGATGGATCAGCAATAATGTCAGTGCCTTTTTCATCGTGATAAGACTGTAATATCCTCTTGTTGCCCCGATGCATACTGCTACAAATTCCATGATCGCATAAGGGACAAGATAATAGAGCACTGCCAGAAATACCCGGTGGAAAAACAGCATGCTTCTTTTTACCGGAAGGCTGTGATAAAAATCCACTTTTCTGGGTGAATACAGGTACCAGAATCCGCTCACTGCCGCAAAAAACGCAGTCGCTGCCACAGCAATCGCTCCCATAGTGAGAAATTCATTGCTCCACATACTGGAATACAGATAGTTAAGCTGCTCCTGGGTATAGCCGCGTTCGTTCCATCTTCCCATGATCATAAGTTCCGCCACAGGAAATACCAGAAGAAATGCGATCATGGCAAATGCCGGTATCCATCTCTGTCCTTTTGAGGATGTTTTCATATATTCACTAGAATAAATTTTTGACTTCATAACCTGCCACCTCCGTTTCGCTGATAAAGATCTCCTCCAGAGTCAGAGGAAGCACCTCGCAGAACAGCGGATTTTTTGCCTGAACAGTTTTCAGGATCTCACTTCTGGTCCCTCTTGCTGTAAGCAGCAGCAACGATCCCTGATGTTCTGTTTTCAGAACGTTCAGCTCTTTTTTCAGTTCCCCTTCTTTTTTCTTATCTGTGAGTACGCATTGAATCTTATGAATATGAAACTTCATATCTTCCAGATCTCTGGAAAGCAGGATGCCTCCCTGATGAAGAAGCCCGATGTGATCACAGATATCCTCCAGCTCCCGGAGATTGTGGGATGCGATCACAGGTGTAAATTCACGGCTCATGATCTCCGATGCAAAAAGACTTTTTACTGCCTGACGCATTACCGGGTCCAGTCCGTCAAAAGTTTCATCGCAGAACAGATATTTTGTCCCTGCACTGACCCCCAGGATCACCAGGAGCTGTTTTTTCATTCCCTTGGAAAAAGTACTGATTCTCCGTTTTCCGTCCAGATGAAATTGCTTCATCAGTGTTTCAAAACGCGCCTGCTGAAATCCCGGATAAATACAGCGATAAAATTCTGCCATATCCATGGCATTATAGTTTGCCGGAATATATGCGTCATCCGGAATGTAGAAAAAAAGCTCTTTCATTTTTTCATTTTCAAAAACAGGTTCTCCGTCGATCAGCATTTCTCCGCTGTCCTGGCGGATGATCCCTGCCATCATCCGAAGCAGAGTACTTTTTCCAGCGCCATTGGAACCGATCAGACCAAAAACTTCCCGTTCGCCGATATCCATGGTTACTTTATTTACTGCCTGAACTTTACCAAAAACCTTGCTGCAGTCTTTTATCTCAATCATTGTCTCCCTCCTTATAACATGAGCGGATCATACCGATCATTTCTTCCTCCTTCACTCCGAGAGCTTTTCCTTTTTCTGCGATCTCTTTCAGCTCTCTTAGGGTTTCTTCCATGCCGATCTGCCGGATATGGCTGCTGTCTGTGACAAAACTGCCTTTTCCTTTCACCGGGCAGATCAGCCCCTGCTGTTCCAGTTCCATATATGCCCGCTGGATGGTATTGGGATTGATGGATAGTTCCATGGCCAGCTGCCGCACAGACGGCATCTTGGAAGATGGCTCCATGGCTCCTGACAGGATCAGCATCCGGAATTTTTCTACGATCTGTTCGTAGATGGGACGTCTGTCCTGATAGTCCAAGAATAACATACGACGCTCCTTTCTCTGTAATCTGTGTATTAAGTGTATTAATTCTTTTAATACAGTTATGATAGCACGTCAGATGGGAATGTACAAGAAACAGTCTCTTAAATAAATATAAAATCCGTATAAATTTACCCTTCCCCGGTAAACGAATTTCCGCATATTTTTTTATAAAAAAGAATCCATAGTGACATCACCAGGTTATGATCCCACTACAGATTCTCTGTAAACCAATAATTTATATTTTACACTGCCCGATAACCGCGCTTTTCTCCCCTGCGTGCAAAATACTGATATCCTCCGATCATTGCCACCGCAAAAACACCGTAGATCACCAGAAGGCTTCCTGCTCCTGCTTTTTCTACCAGGGTCTGGGCATATTCGCTGAAAATAAGTATCCAGGTATTGGCTCCGATATGCATCAGCACGCTGGTCCACTTATTGCCGCCCATCTCCAGGAACCATGCAAAAAGAGCTCCCAGGATAAATGCATAAACAGCCTGCAAGACATTTCCATGATAGATCCCGAAAAACGCCGCAGAGATCACCGCGGAAACCATTACGGAAAAATGATCCCGAAGTCTCAGATAAACCAGCCAGCGAAAGATCATCTCTTCTGCTATCGGTGCTATGATTCCCATCCAGAAGATCATCATGAAAAGGCTTTTCCCGGAGGTGATCTTCGTCATGGTCTCTCCGTAACTGGATGAGATCCAGTTCTGTAAAATTGCCACCAGAACATTGGCATACTGGGCAAATCCGGCGCCTGCCGCAAGAAGAAGCAGCATTTCCGGAACATTGAGTTTCTGTTCTTCGATGGATGTCAGCCCGCCGATCAGCCTTCCTATACGATCCTTCCGGTAAAAATATACTGCCGGGAACATCACCAGCACTCCGGTAAGTCCTGTGATCACCAGAGTATAACTATAATAAGATTCCTGTGCGTTGCTGACATGATCCATCAGCCAGAGAAGCACGGCACTTCCGAGGATCTGTCCGATAAGGTAATGGATCCCTACCGGATAAAGTTCCCTCCACACCATTTTAAAAATGTTCTGTCTGTGCAGAGGGGTCAGTCGAAAAAATTCAGAAGTTCATTTGCGGAAGCTACGATCTGAAGTGGCTGTGCCGCCTCCAGTTCTTCTCTGCTGCCATATCCGTAAGACACTGCTACACACTGGATCCCACAGCGTCTGGCACCAAGAATGTCGTGTTCCCGGTCTCCCACCATGATCACCTGATCCCGATGATCGGAAAGGCTCATTCTCTCCAGCGCTTCCTCGATAACCTGAGATTTGGAAACTTTCGGTCCATTAAGGTCTGTGCCTGCGATCACTTCAAAATACCGGCTCAGATTAAAATGATCCATGATCTGTGTCACATAAAAAGTAGGTTTCGCAGATGCCACAGCAAGCCGGTAACCACGACGTTTCAGTTCAGCCAGGGCATTTTCTATTCCTGGATAAACCGTATTCTCATACATTCCTTTTTCTGAATACCGCTCCCTGTAATACTCAATTCCCTTCTGTGCAGTTTCTTTATCAAATCCCGCATATTTCATAAACTGATCCAGAAGCGGTGGCCCCACAAACACTTTCAGCGGTTCCAGATCCGGAGCCGAAACTCCGAGCTTCTCCAGTGCATATTGTACAGATTTCGTAATTCCCTCTCCGGATTCCGTCAATGTTCCATCCAGGTCAAAAAAGATTGCCTTATACATAAAACCCTCCTGTTGTGTAAAAAATCAGTAAGTACGCCTATTGTATCACTGTTTTTCTGTTAAGTCCACGATTTCGTGATACAGCCTGCCGGATTTCACAAAACCTAAAATCTCCACCTTCTCTATTTTTCCGGTTCCCCTGGGTACTTCTGCCAGAAGTTTCTTTCCCTGCCAGTGAAAAATAATCTCTTTTCCCTGAACGCGGAAAGAAAGGATCTGAAACGGAATATCTTCTCTGATCTCAAGATGAATCTCATTGTTATGGATCTCACATAAAAACGAGGGTTTTATTTCTTTCTGCGTTTCTGCTTTTTCAGGGGAATCTTCCGTTTTCTCTTTCTGGTAATAGGATAATCCTCTTACTGATTTTTCTTTTGCTGAATCTGCATTCTTTTTGGCTCTTTCGGTTTTTGTGGGCTTTGGTGTTGCTGTAGGGCTGGGCGCTGACGTCTGGGATGGTTTGGGATTTGCTTTGGGAGATTGCACAGGCACAGATGTTGCGGTTGCTGTGGGGATTATTTCGGTATTCTCGGTATGTGTGCTATCCGGAATTTCTGCAAGTTCTCCGGATTCTGTATTACTTTCCTGAAAAATGTTTATTCCTGTATCCTCCCTTTGATTCCCGTTATCCTCCACTATACTGTCTTCATTACCAGAACCGTACACTTCCTCAGGCTGTTCCTCCCACACTCCAGTATCCTGGCGGTCATTTTCCACCCAGGACGCTCCGGCTGAACCGCTTTCTGTCCCTTCTGCTTCTGTCACAGAATCTGATACAGAATAATCCGGAGCAGCACTGCCCTGGTTCTCATCATCAGAATTTACAGAATCACTTTCCAGATTTTCCTGTTCTTTTTCCGATTCTCCACTTACAGGATCTTCCCAGTTTTCTGGCACCTGTCCAGTTCCTTCTCCTACATCCATGTCAAAACCGCCGGTATCGAACCCCTCTGCATTGGATACATCAAATCCGTAAACAATATTTGAACCAGCCCAACAACATAAAATCAACGCGCACAATACAAC